>NZ_BAABWE010000004.1:0-292517 GCF_040371755.1 Oceaniserpentilla sp. 4NH20-0058 | reverse complement strand
AGGCGCTAATCTTTGCAACCATGTAACTAAAATATCGTGACCTAGCTGACAAAAATTAATTAAACCTGAGCAAACCTTAAATCCAATAAAAATCTCTATAATTACACATACGCATCCATTACTTTAATACGGTTCTTAACTAAGCCATATTGAAAAATAACGGTGGGCAAAAGGGTCTTTTATTTTATTATGAGCCGATTATTACTAATAGATTACTACTAGAGCTAATCGTTAATTACACAGTTTAATGGGGAAAATGAAAAGATAAACCAAAAAATGCACAGATATACCAAAATTCAACAGAAAATCGATAATCAATCCAGATTCATTGGAACCAACACTCAAAGCTCGCTACAAATCTAAGATATCTAACGCTTTTTGCACCAAATTAGGGTCTTCACTTTCTAACCAGTTCAAATCTTTCCAACTTCTTAGCCACGTAATTTGTCGCTTTGCTAGCTGGCGAGTGGCCACTATGCCTTTTTGAACCATGTCATCATATTCAAGCTTACCATCTAGGTAGTCCCAAACTTGGCGATAGCCAACGGCACGAATGGCAGGCAGGTTTTCGTGAAGATCCCCTCTTTGATATAACGCGCGCACTTCATCCACAAAGCCTTCATCAAGCATTTGTTTAAAGCGCAACTCAATGCGTTCATGTAAGGTTTTACGCTCTTTGGGATTGATCGCAAATTGAGTAATGCTATAAGGAATGGATTGAGCTTGTTGATTGGCCCAGTGCTCACTAAGGGGTTTACCAGTTAACATGTAAACCTCTAACGCTCGTTGCACTCGCTGCGGATCATTAGGATTTAAACGTTGAGCGGATTCAGGATCAACCAATGCTAATTTTGCATGAATGGCAGGCCAGCCTTTTTCTAACGCTTCATCTTCAATTTGTTTGCGAATGGTTTCGTCAGCTTCTGGTAAATCTGCCGCCCCTTCGATTAAAAATTTAAAGTAAAGCATGGTGCCGCCCACCAATACTGGAATCTTGCCTCGTGCTGTAATATCCGCCATCAATGGTAAAACATCCTCGCGAAAATCCGCTGCGCTGTATGGCTCGCTTGGGTCACGTATATCAATAAGATGATGGGGATATTGCGCAAGCTCTTGTGCAGTGGGCTTGGCGGTGCCGATATTCATGTCTTTGTACACCAGCGCACTATCAACACTGATAAGCTCGCAATCTAATTGGTCATATAAAGCGCAAGCTAAAGCGGTTTTACCAGAGGCCGTTGGCCCCATAATAAAAATGGCAGGCGGTAACATTGTTTGATTCATACTACTGCCCACGCATAAATAATTTATCGAGCTCTTTCATGGAAAGTTGCGTCCACGTTGGGCGACCATGGTTACACTGCCCAGAACGCTCGGTGATTTCCATGTCCCGTAATAAACCGTTCATTTCAGCAATGGTCAGTTGACGATTAGCGCGCACCGAACCATGACAAGCCATACTGGATAACACTTCATTGCGAAACTCTGTCATATGACGAGAATCCCCATGCTGTCGATAGTCTTCTAATACTTTCACCACTAAGGATTCACTATTGGCGTTACGCAATAAGATGGGCATTTGCCGAATCACTAAACTTTCTGGCCCTAGGCGCTCTAACTGAAAACCCAGCTTCACTAACTCTTGCCCGTGTTGCTCTGCAATGTCAGCTTGTTGTTGGCTTACATGAATGGTTTCCGGCACTAATAACGGCTGAGAGGGAATGCCTTGTTCATCGTAGGCGGTTTTCAAACGCTCGTAGGTGATGCGCTCATGGGCGGCGTGCATATCCACTACTACCATGCCGTGCTCATTTTGCGACAAGATATAAATGCCATGCAGTTGTGCAATAGCAAACCCCAGTGGAGGCACCACTTGATCTTGAGGATTGCCGTGTATGTCCATAGTCGGCATAGCCGAAGCATTGGGCATTGGTTGCGACAAAGCCGCACCTTCACTATGCAACTGACCATACGCGGCCATTTGCTCTCTGACTTGCCCGGGCTGAGCCGTATTAGCCGAGTAATTTTGCTGCCATGGGTTAGTGGGCGATGCAGCTTGATGCAACGGCATGTTGTTTTGCCCAGCAAACTCACCCGCCGCTATACCGCTTGCTTGAGGCTGCGCGCTTAATGCTGCTTCTGGCGCTGGAGCCTCTGGACGCACTTCCCCTAATGCACGGTGCAATGAACGAAACAAAAAGTCATGCACTAAGCGACCATCCCGAAAACGCACTTCATGTTTGGTGGGGTGCACATTCACATCCACCAGCGCAGGATCTAATTCCAAATACAATACAAAGGCACTGTGACGACCATGGTACAACACGTCTTGATAAGCTTGGCGAATGGCATGGGCCACCAGTTTGTCACGCACAATGCGGCCATTTACAAAAAAGTACTGCATGTCCGCTTGGCTGCGACTAAACGTGGGTAAACCGACCCAGCCCCATAACTTAAGCCCAGCCCCTTCCATGTCGATGCGCACGGCTTCTTTCATAAATTGCGGACTTAATAAACTGGCAACCCGTTTTTCTTGGTCAAACTCAGAGGTGCAAGGACGCAGGCTATGAATCACTTTTTGATTATGGCGAAGCTGAAATGAAACATCGTAACGGCTTAACGCCATGCGTTTGACCACTTCTTCTAAGTGATTGAATTCGGTTTTTTCGGTTCTTAGGAATTTACGTCTTGCAGGGGTATTAAAAAACAAATCCCGCATTTCAATGGTGGTACCCACGGGATGCGCGCACGGTTTTACATCCGTTGCCATGTCTCGCCCTTCCGCTTGTACTTGCCACGCTTCGTCGCTTTCTTGTTCGTGAGAGCTTAAAACCAAACGTGAAACCGAGGCAATAGACGCCAGTGCTTCTCCGCGAAAGCCCAAGCTTTGAACGGATTCCAAGTCGTCTAAATCTTTAATTTTGCTGGTGGCATGGCGGCTTAATGATAATGGCAAATCACCTTTCTCAATGCCAAAACCATTATCACGAATGCGGATTAGTTTTACGCCTCCTTGCTCAATATCGATTTCAATTCGATTGGCACCGGCATCCAAAGAGTTTTCCACCAGTTCTTTGACAACGTTTGCTGGGCGCTCGACCACTTCTCCAGCGGCAATCTGGTTAGCAAGACGAGGACTTAGGACTTCAATGCGCTTCATGGAATTCTTTTAATTAAATAAATGAGGCCAACCTAAGAGGCTGGCACTTTAATGACTTGGCCTACACGGATAATACTATTCTTCAAACCATTGAGCTGTTTCAGTGTGCTCATAGATACAGAGTGCCGCTGAGCAATCACCGACAAGGTATCACCCGGTGCAATGACGTACTCACGAATGCGATCACTTTTGTTTTTAATGCTGGCCAAATACGTACCCGGTGGCGGGAACTGCATAAAATAACGCTTTATACCTTTATGAATAGCTGCCGCCATTTGTGACTGATAAGACGAAGTTTTTAATTTCCGCGCTTCACCCGGATTCGACAAAAAGCCCGTTTCAATTAACAAAGATGGAATATCAGGGGATTTTAAAACCGCAAAACCTGCTTGCTCCACACGGCGTTTATGTAACTTGGCAACGCCCCCCATACTGTTAAGCACCATTTGCCCAAGATCCAAACTCACACTTAAACTGGCCGTCATGGATAAATCCAATAACACCCCAGCCAATAAATCTTCTTTATCGTCTAAGCTCACACCGCCGACACCACCGATTAAATCCGAAGAATTTTCTTTATCTGCTAACCAACGGGCGGCTTCAGATGTGGCCCCTCGCTGGGATAATGCAAACACCGAGCTGCCACTGGCGCGATGACTGCTAAAGGCATCGGCGTGGATAGAAATAAATAAGTCTGCATTACTTTTACGTGCTTTTTGTGTGCGCTCTCTTAGGCCAATATAATAATCACCCGTTCGAATGAGCTTGGGCGTAAAGCCTTTTTCTTTTTTTAATAACGCCTCTAATTTTTTTGCAATGGCCAACACCACCCGCTTTTCATAAATACCACCATGACCAATTGCCCCCGGGTCTTCACCGCCGTGGCCCGCATCAATAGCAACAATGATGTCACGCTTCATGCTCTCGGCTTGTGTAGCATCAATTACCGGCTGGGTAATTTCCAGTGGTTTAAAGCTGTCGCTTTTCGGTACTAAGTCGACAACTAACCGGTGGCCGTATTGTTTGTTTGGCGACAAAGGGAAGCTTTTTGCATCTACTGCTTCACGTAAATCCAGCACGATGCGTAAGTCTTTGTGATCTCGCATGGCCCAACGCATTTTTTTTACTGGCCCTACGTCTAAATCTAAATTTTTAAGGGAGTCCAGCATTTTGCTGTTATCGATATCAATAACCAATCGGTTAGGAGAACTTAGCGGGAATATTTTGTGGTCGGCCCCAGTATTCAAGTCAAATACTAAACGGGAGCTATCAGGAGCATGCCATAGCCTTACCCCCTGCACATCAGCAAGCGATACATATGAAAATGCGATTAATAAAACGGCTAATACAGTACGCACGTTATTTCTTTTTTATTGTCATAAAACTGATGCCCAAGCACTCAGCTGGGCATCCCCTTTAGGGCTGTGGCTAGTTAGCGTCAATTGACGACCTTGCTGCCACGGCTCAATTAAAATGTCGATATCGGCCTCGGGTAATACACCAACGCCTTTTTCTGGCCACTCGATTAAACACACGGTTTGATCGCTGAAATAATCCCTAACCCCCATGAATTCAAGCTCTTCAGGATCGGCTAAACGATACAAATCAAAGTGATACACGGTAAGGGTATCAAGCTCATAAGGTTCCACCAAGGTGTAAGTGGGGCTTTTCACATTTCCCTCATGGCCCAAGCCTTGGATTAAGCCACGACTTAAAGTGGTTTTACCCATCCCCAGATCACCATTTAAGTGAATCACTAAGCCCGATTGAAGCTGTAGTGCATGACTTTGAGCCCACGTCAGCATGGCGGCTTCATCGGCAAATTGTAAGGTTAAAGATGACATGGGAACTTCTCTTAGTGTCAATTTAATAGCTGACGTATCGTGTTTAGCAAATCACTGGCCACTAGGCTTGTTTGACCCGCTTTAGCGGCTTCATCAGCGGCGGCACTATGCAAACACACCGCACTGGTTACCACAGAATGTAAGTCACTGGGTAATATGGCCTCATTTTGCGCCATTATACCGATCAAAACCCCTGTAAGCACATCCCCCATGCCACCACTGGCCATGCCCGGGTTGCCATCTTGGCAGATGCTGGTTTGAACTGAACTTCCTACTAAGGTTCCCGCTCCTTTTAATACCACTTCACTGCTATACAGCTTGGCAATTTCTTGTAAGGCTTTAAATCGATCTTGGCCAATTTGCGCGGTACTCGTATTTAATAATCGAGCCGCCTCCCCCGGGTGTGGCGTCAGCACGCTAATTCTGCTTGAAAGGTTGTAATGGATTTTCTGCGATGCCAGCAAGTTAAGAGCATCGGCATCCATTACCACGGGCTTTTCACTCGCCATAACCGCTTGCAGCATTTGCTGCCCCCATGACCCTTGGCCTAACCCCGGGCCAATGGCGATGACGCTGGCTTTTTCAATCAGCCCCTTAATATCTGAAACACTGTTGACGCCATGAGCCATGATCTCCGGCTGCCTTGTTACCACAATGGATACATTCTCTGGCCGAGTGGCCACACTAACCAAACCAGCGCCACTGCGTAACGCCGCCGAAGCCGCCAAGCTAATGGCCCCCGCCATACCAGTATCACCACCTACCAACAAAACATGACCAAAGTGACCTTTATGAGAGGTGGCTATACGAGGCTCAAAGATGGCTGCGTGTTTTAAGTGCTGCCAATTTTGCAGCTCACAACTAGAAGAAATAGTTTTTACAATCTGCTTAGGCACAGCCAAACCGGCAACCCTTACTTGCCCCACATAATTAGGCCCGTCACCTGTGTATAACCCTTGTTTGTTCAGTAGCATCGTTACGGTTATATGAGCATTGATTGCCTCACCCACCACGCAACCTGTTAACCCATTCAAACCTGAGGGAATATCCACCGCTAAAATTGGTAAGCCGCTGGTATTGGCTTGCTGTATTAATGAAGCCATAGGCTCACGAGGTGGCCCTTGTATACCCGTACCAAGCAAGGCATCGACAATGACACAATTAGATAACGCCCAATTTACTTGATCACTGGCGATAACCGTCAAGCCATTATCCAAGGCATGAAAGGCGGCTTGTTTGGCCTCGCCCGTTAATTCATCCACCTTGCCATCAAACACAAGCTGGACACCTAAACCATGTTCACAAGCAAGGCTAGCCATTTCAAAACCGTCCCCGCCATTGTTGCCTTTGCCACATAAAATGATCAGAGAATGTGCGTTTGGCCATTCGCTAATGAGTACACCAAAGGCCGCTTGCGCCGCTTGCTGCATCAGTTCGTAACCATCGAATCCTAAGTCATCAATACAGGTTCGATCTAATGCTTGGCATTGATTAGGGGTATATAAGGGCTGGCCGGTGGGAAAAAGCGTTAATGGTTTCATAGAGTCACATCCTTTGAATGACTGAATTATACCCACTCTATTGGGCATCTCTAGGGGCAATAAATAGCAGCATCATTAAACGGCTTCAATTAGACTGCGCCCACATTTTATCTGAAGGGACTCCCGTGAAATACTTTACTCTTTTATTGCTAGCCTTTTCTCAACTTTCCCTTGCCCTTTCTTTAGATAAAGAGCAAACCAAGTATGTGGATGACTGCGAGGTATTGTTAGAACAAATAAAGCATTCTGAATGTGGCAAAACTACATTGGCCTTTTTGAAAAATGCTTATCTTAAAATTGGGCTGGATATTTCACAGCGCTCAATGAGTTTTAAAAACACCAGCACTTCAGAAACCGCATATGAAATGAAAGGTGAGTTCTCTCTATCTCCATTACTAACCGCCAGCTTAGGTGATAACTATTTTAAAAACTCTAATTTTGGGTATCAACTAGGGGCCAGTTACTTTTCTGATACGGCCTTTAACCAATACATTGAACGGGGCAGTCAAAGTAAAGAAATTGACATGCAAACTTATAGTAAAATGACGGTTATTGCATTTACGCCAACCCTTTTTTACAGTTTTGGAGATCACCTTTCACAAAGGGATAACTTTTTCACTCTTGGTATAGGATTAACTGCTGGCTACTCAAAAGTAAAAGGCAATGCCTATGTTACTAATGATACAACCAACTCTGTCTGCTACGATGCAGGCACACAATTTGTGTTAAACAACGTGAGTCCAGCTGGCTTGCTCAATTGCGAATTCCGTACCTACGAGTCGGACGGGTTAAGCTATGGTGCACGAATTTATCTAGCTTACGAATATCACAAATGGATAACTGAGATTTCTGGCAGCAACTACAATCAAGATTTAGACAGCGCCTATACGTTTTCAACCTTTGATTTTAGCTTTAGCGTTTCACGAAAATTTGGTTTTTAATATAAAACATGAGCAATACACTTACCCCTGAACACAGCCGACAACTGGCCCAAGAAATCAAAACTTGGGGTAGACAGTTGGGCTTTGCTCAGGTGGGCATCACCGATATTGATTTAAAAGAACATGGTGAGCGCCTGCAAGCTTGGCTGGCTAAAAATTATCATGGTGAAATGGCCTACATGGCCGACCATGGTGACATGCGCTATCGCCCTGAAAAACTTCATCCAGAAACCTATCGCATCATCACCTTACGCATGGATTACATGGCACCAGAAGTACAAACCATCCGCGTATTGAACAACCCAAACCAAGCGTATATCAGCCGCTATGCCCTTGGCCGTGACTACCACAAACTCATGCGTAAACGCATCACCCAGCTGGGTAAAAAAATTGAACAAGCCATTGAAGGTTTAAACATCACCCCAAACATGCGCGCCTTTGTGGATAGCGCCCCCGTATTAGAACGCGGCCTAGCGCAAAAATCAGGCATGGGCTGGATTGGCAAAAACGCCATGCTCATCAACCCAAAAGCAGGCAGTTACTTTTTCTTAGGGGAATTATTCACCAACCTCCCCTTACCGATTGATGAACCATATACCGACATGAACTGCGGCAGTTGCAGCGCGTGTATTCCCGCCTGCCCAACCGGCGCCATTGTGGACAACCACATAGTGGATGGGCGCAAATGCATATCGTATTTAACCATCGAATTAAAAACGGCTATTCCCGTTGAGCTACGCAGTAAAATGGGTAATCGCATTTTTGGCTGCGATGACTGCCAGCTGTGCTGCCCGTGGAATAAATTCACCACCCCCTCACAAGAGCCAGACTTTACCCCAAGACATAATCTCGATACCGCCACTTTGTTGGAATTATTCGCATGGGATGAAAAAACTTTTTTAAATAAAACCGAAGGCACGCCTATTCGCCGTGCAGGCCATGAGCGTTGGTTAAGAAACATCGCCGTGGCATTAGGCAATGGGCCTTATTCACAAGAGGTGATGCAGGCATTGAATGAGAAGAAAGACTTCCCATCAGAGTTAGTGCAAGAGCACGTGGCGTGGGCGATTGAACAACAAAGAAAAATTTAAGCGTAACAATGTTATCAGGCTAAGTCCTAGCCAAGCACGCCAATACTAACAATTACTCACGCCATATTTATCGGTGCTAGAAAAAAGCAACGACACTCGTAAAACACAATAGAATAAACTGTGATACCAAGACTGGCCTTTTCCTTCCTTGATTTAGGCATGTTGCAATCCTTGCAATTAACTTGAACAAGCATGGATGATTAACGATGGGTGAGCGAAGAGAATAGTTATTAATTATTGACGCTTTATACTTTTCTCTTAATATGACTGTCTTATTTAGTTCTGTACTGTAAATGCCATGACTGATGATGTAAATTCAAAAATATCGCTACCAACAATTAATAAAGATGGCGTTAATAAACATTGGATTCCAGGTGGCTTTACGTCGGGTGGAATGCCAGAAGCAACATATTCTGGTTCTACCTTTGAGAAACATTACAACACAAAGTCAATAGATGATTTCTTTGGAGGTTAGCATGAAAAAATATCGAGGCTGCCCCGAAGAATATGAGGTATTAAAAGAAACTCATTTATCAATAGAGCTATTTAGAGCTGCCCCCCCCAAGTAAAGGCTCTGGGGGGGGGAAGGTTTTAACGTTGCCAGCTCAGTTTTGGCCTAGGTTTGTATTTGATGAGGAATGGAGGAATGAGTTATTTGCGATCTATGGAAAGACTGTTTATACAGAAAAGTACCCTAAAAAAACTGTTACTCTAGGTGGGCGTGTTTTTAATGATAAAGTTCAGGATAGTGAAAGTAGGACGGGTATTGTACCTGAAGATTTTAAGTATGCTTTCACTAAATTTCCGGATTGTCCTAGAGATTATTCTAAACATAGTGAAAATGATAAAGAAATAAAGTTGGGATTTTATTATTTGGACCTTTCAGATGGAGGTCACTTGACGGTCCCAGCTGTACTTTGGGATCGCTTTGTAACAGATAAGAAATGGCGATCAGAAATGCTGTTAAAATATGCTCGGCTTGTTGAACTTGACTATAAATCGCCGGAAGAAATCATCAAGCGCTTTGGAGAAAAGGAGCTTTATAAAACGGGTATCATTCCAGAAAGTGAATATTAACGAACTAAGGATTAAATAAAGAAGATAAATAGCCTATTTGAAATAAATATGACAGTCATATTAAGAATGCACTGCCAGACTTGCCTACTAAGATGATACCTGTAAGGGTTCCTAGCAACACCAACATGTATGTTGGGAAGGCAAATAGTGTAGATTCATGGGGGAGTGGAGGTGGAGAGCAATATTACACTACAGATTGGGTTACACCTGATTGGCTTGATAGAGAATCAATAGTTAACATTGAGTAGTTTATGCGAGAAGAACTATATTATATTCTGAATGGGGTACTCTTTATAAAGGGCGTTAAAAAAGATTTGCCGCGCCCTGTAGAAGAAGTGCTGTATTCATCAGAAAAAATAATTTTTAGGTACGTTGTCGACGGTAAAACATTTGATAATCGTAATATTGGAGCTTTCAGTAAAAATGGGGATTTTTTATGGTTTATTGAAGAGAGCTGCCCAAAAGATAAGTTTAATGAATACTATAAAATGTACTTAAATGAAGATAATGAATTAGTTTCTAGAATTTGGGCAGGCCAAGAGTTTTTAATTGATTCGAAATAAATATGACAGTCATATTAAGAAAGTAAAACATAAAAGACATTCATTAGCCTCTGCGTACTTTTCCAATATTCAAAATAAAATGTGACTTATGAAAAACCAATACAAAAGTATTGATTGAAGAAGGTGATGACTAGTCATTCAAGGGATTCCGCCCACGCCAAAAATCTGAGTGATTCAGATTTTTTTATTTTGTAAGGCTGAAAATTGTTTAGCCCAGTAGAACTTGGCTTGCTTGAAGGCTTGTTCGTCGCTGACGATTAAAATACGGTAAGGCGTTGTTCAATGATTCTGGCTCGCCCACTAACCCTTTAAAGTTTGTTTCAAAAGTTTGTGTCAGTTCAAGCCAGTTATCCGAGCGGATGTTGAGCCGCTGCAATATGGGCGGTAGCTTAGCGGAAATGGCACCCCGCTTATCTTTACGAATCATTCGACCTGTCCAATCCAATAATTCTAAATAATCCGTGAGTTTAAAGGGAAGACCTAAAGGCATATCTTGTTTTGGGTTGCCAACAAAAGGCAGCAATTCTTTCACTTGTTGATCGGGATGATTGGCTAGCTGAGCCGATTTTGCTTTTTCAATCCGCTTTTTAGCTGAAGTGTGATCTGAGGTTTCAGGGGATTTTGCCATTTTTGCGCGAATAGGGTTTAAATCGACGTACGCTAAGCAGGCTGCTAAAGCCTTTTCATCTAATAAGGCTTGAGATTTGAAGCGCCCTTCCCAGAAGTGACCTGTGCAATTATCTTCTTCGTTGGCTTTGCGTGAAATGGTTTCATTTAAACGGCGCATAAACCAGCTAATGTCCATCAAACGCTCACGCCATAGGCTGACGAATTCTGCTAATTTGTCTTTTTCTGCTTTGCTGAATTTAGGATTAACGCGATAACGCTGGCTAAGCACATTGCCTTTATACAAAGAGTGCCAACGCTCAATTACCTCATCAAAAGTCCACGAATCTGCTTGCTGTTTATTGACATGCAAAACCACATGATAATGGTTAGACATAATGGCGTAAGCGGCAATATCGACGGCAAAGGTGTGTGCTTGCTTGAGTAATTCGTCCTCTAGCCAAGCTCGGCGGTGCTCATAACTGTGCTGCGTAGAATCATCTGTGCCGCACAAAAAAGCTCGACGCACACAGCGTGAAACGCAATGATAATAAGGTGTGGCCTCAAGGCTGACCTGTTCCTTTCTGGGTTTAGGCATGTTGCAATCCTTGCAGTTAACTTGAACAAGCATGGATGATTAACAGTGGGACGGCGATAAGAAAATAGTATGAATCATAGGCGGTTCATACTATTCTCTTAGTATGACTGTCTCAATAATGGATTCTGGTGAATGTCGTAAGATAAAGCTTAAAAATTTACTGGCTTCTTCTAAGTCTTTTTTTGATGAAGGCATTATAATGATAGATGCTTTAAACAACGATTGAATATAGTATCTTAGCTGTAACTAAAAACTTAATCAATATTATGAGGAGGGTATAAATAGGACAGTCAAATCAAGAAAGAAAAGCATAAAGAGCATTCATTAGCCTCTGCGTACTCTCCCAATATTCAAAAGACAGCCTAATCAGACAGTCATAGTAAGAGAAAAGTAGTTAACTTGAACAAGTATGGATGATTAACGGTGGGTGTGCGATAAAAAAATCGAATGAATCATAGACACGCCATACTATTTTCTTTATATGACTGTCTCAATTATTTGTTAAATTTCCGGAGAATTAAAATGGCATATTTACCTGATTGGGATGGGCATCTTCCATATTTACTTGAGAGAACGCAACGAAGTCAAATTGACGAGGTTTTAAATAGCTACAAATATGGATTTACAAATAGTGATCAAAATAAGGCGTCGCCTCAAACTTTAACACTAAGTGTGAAGTATTTATTTTTAGGCCTGATAGATTGGCATCAAAATCATAAAGTTGAATCCATAAAAGAATTGGCTTTTATTTCAGCGAAGTTTCAACGTATGTATTACTTATGTAGGCCAGACGCAAGTTTAGCCTATGGTACGTTTAGAGCTTTTACTGCTTTGCTATCGGATAACCCGGAAATAATTCATTGGTTTGCTTGGCATGTAATCCCTTGCTTGACGGGGCCTAAAGGGCGTCCCCCTCATTATTTACAACCTAATAAACTGCAATTTCATACATTTAATTGTCATTTAGCCATGATGAAAGAACTCGACTGGCTAGGCGAACGCAGCGAACAAGCGTTAGCAGGCAATGTAAAATACAAGGCTGGTAAATCTTACCTCCATGATTTTTTATTTTTTAAAGCATTGGCTGAGGGTAATAAGCAGCTCATGGAAGATAACATCCACGCGTTACTAAAAGGACGAGTGGCGTATACCCGCAATAATGAAAACGGCATGACCGCTCAAAGCAAAGTGATTTCTACTTGGGGCTTCATGCTGGCAAAAATGGCGTATTTAAATGGCTATGAATTAGACATAGATAGCCCATGGGTGCCGCAAGAATGGTTACCAGTTAAACCGCTTGAGAGCTACCCTGTAGACATTGATTTTGTAAGTGATTTTGATTTATTTACTCCGTTTAAGGGGGAATCCGCCTATTTCAAGAATGCACAAGACTTCTCTCCTATACATCCATTAAAACCTCAACCAAATATTAGAGAATGGGTTGAAGACGTGGTCAGGGCTTATCCTTAAAAAACACATAGAGAAACAGCCTAATCAGACAGTCCTAGTAAGAGAAAAGTATGGAACGCCTATGACTCATACTTTTCTCTCTATTAATGTTGGTTAAAAACCATATAAAGCTTTCAAATGCGCCATAAACAAGGGGCTGTTTTCTGCCGAGTCGGCGCGTATTTTCTTCACGAGTGGGCGCTCTTCCATTCGTTTACAGTAAGCACTTAAACCCGGTACATCGGCGAGTGGGTCTCTTCCCAAAAACGCCTTACCGACACTGCGAACAATCGGTAGGTTCAGTATGACCGCTATATCTGCCAGCGTGAATTGATCTCCATAGGCGAATTGCTTAAAAGTCGACAGCTTGGGCAGTGCGGCTGCGGCCTTGTCCAAAGCGATTTCGACTTCCTTCAATACCGTTGGGTCCGGTTTTGTGCCACCTAAGAGGTTAGGAATCAATCGACGTGCAACCAATTCAAAGTACAGCTCTATGAATTGTGCTAGTTCCTGCACTTTGGCAATACCAAAGGGCGTGTCCGGTAGTAGCGATGGTTCGGGGTGAGCCTGTTCGATGTACTCAAGGATGGCTCGAGATTCACTGATAAAGCCTTCAGGGGTTTCTAAAGCAGGCACCTTACCCAATGGGCTTTTATCGAGATACTCTGGTTTATATTTCGGTCCAACGCCGGTGTATGACAGGACTTCCTCAAACTCGATACCTTTTTCTAGAAGGGCCAGCTTGGGGATGTTGTAATAGTTACTCGAAGAGAACCCGTGAAGTTTGTACATTTTTACTCCTAATTTTTGTTTTTGTGCTTTTCTACAAGGGAGAACCCCCTGCATATGCAGGGGGTAATGCCAGTAGATAAAAATTGGCCTTTACAATACAGACAGAGCAGCAAATTGTCTCGAAAAAATGGCTATTTGAAGTGAGTTGACCGAGTTAGAATGGCTTTCTTGTGCTGACCGCGTCTTGTATTAAATAATTTAATAATTATGGATAACCATGCAATTAGGTTGGCTACCTGTGCGGTAAAAGTTCAATTTATTAGAAGAAATAGGACAGTTATATTAAGAGCAATACTTTTCTCTTAATATAACTGTCTATATTTTGGAAAGCTTCACGTTAAATTGAATTCTATTTTGAGCCGATTCTTAGCAAAGCAATTGATGTTACAATAATAGATACGGTAAGCGTGTTTATTGCTTATAGTACTTTTGTGAAGTATCAAGTAACAACTACAAATTAGTTGATAAAATTGGCCCACTTGATTCAGGTTACGATTAAAGGTGATTCTAATAATAATGACCATTGTAACGGTTATACTTTTCTAAATACCATATACAGATAAAAGCTAGCAATCAAAGAGGCGGGATTATGAGGCATGACTTAATAGGAATTTTGTCAATTCTATTTTTGTTTGGGGCTGCCCATGCATCCGCAGATAATACGACTGAAAGAATAAATGGTGTTTCCCAATTCCTAATAGATAGGGCTAATGATAACTACCTTTATATTTTTGAAAGAAGCATAAAAAATAATAATGCGCTGAAGTGTTACTTTGGTCAAACCAGAGAGAATCTTGAGCTTGCTGGTTTAAAGGAGCTTCTAATATCTAGAGAATTATGGAAATCATCCTTAGAAAATGATCTAGATACATTATTAACAAGATCTTCTGCTAGATATATTGAGAGAACATTCGAATTTAGCAAACAAACTTCTACATTGTGGAGCGGTTATATTGAATTACTTCAATATCTTGAAGTAAAACATAATGGAAACTTTCACCCGTTAAATCAATTACCAATCGGAGCAGATCAAGAATTAATAAATTTAGTTAATTCATTCTACGAAACAGCAAATAATATAAATGCCGCTTTAGAATATTTTGGTGGCCTAAACCAAGATAATCTGTGTCAAACACCCGTCGTCAGTAGAAAAGAATTTATCAAAAAGATTGACTCAGTTTATAAAATTGATGAATCAGTTAAAAAGATAATTGGAGTCTTTAAGAAGCACCTCAAAAACAAGACATTAAAAGTAAGCGAATCGGCTAGTCATGAGCTACAAAATGGCCTTATTGCTTATACAGAAAGTCAATTATTAGTGGTAACTCAGCAAAATGATAACGTCATTGATGATATCAAGGAGCTTATAGAGTTAACTGATCTTTTTAGAGACGATAACACTAGTAATACTGTGAAAGTTGTCACTGCTTTCAAAGCGATACGTTCTCACGCCAGTATAAGTGCTGATGACTTCAATAAACTGAAACGTCACGTACTATTTTTTGCGCAAGTCAGCGATTCTGAAACGTCTGACGAAGTTTCCACCATTTTAAAATCATACACTTTGCCCTCCGTTAGTTTTTTTGAAAAACGAACTAAAAGTGAAAAATGGATTATTAATTCCTATTTGGGGGTCGCTTTTGGTGGTTCGGATGTTCCAAGCGGTGAAGACGATAGTAATTCAGGCGGGATATATGCACCTATAGGTTTGGAGTATTCCCATACTATTGGTGATGGCGGCTCCTTGAGTTATATGGTTGCGCCTTTCGACTTTGGCTATCCAATTAGTTTGAAGCTTAATGGAATTGAGTCAGAAGTAGAGTTTGATGAAATAGTAGCCCCCTCGTTAGGTGTTACTTACGGATGGCCTAAGAGTCCGCTGGCAATAGGTATTATGTATCAAAAGGGTCGCACCTTTGCTACATCCGACGAACAAGAGGAAAGAGCTTTTGTTCATATTTCATTTGATATGCCTCTTTTTATATTGATGTAGGCAACAGGATATACTCAACCAAAGTGTTCAACTCGACACTGAACCTTCCCGATAATGTGGGCACCTTTAAATGACTTAAAGGTGTCTCAATACCCAAATATAATAACCCACAAAAAGTTTGGTTTTTTCAAATGGGTTTAAAAGCAAGCCATTAAATTAAGCTATCAACCTGATATTCAAAGTAAAACTCGTCTTAAAAGGCTGTGCTTTAACAGGGCCTTTAATGCTTGTTTGGCTATTCTGCGTATTGCCCATTATAAACTATACTGTAACGAGATCCTTAAAGGCCATACTCGACTTATGAAAGTCTTACTGATAGTGGTCGCTGTTATTACTTGGACGCCTCATTTAGTACTGGCTGAACCATCTGATGATGAGGTCGATTTATTTGAGCTTCCTCTTGAGTCCCTCATGAATATCGCTGTAAAAGGTGTGGCCAGCTTAACTAATACGCAGCGACGTCATATCCCAGCTAGCATCACTTATATTTCTCACAAAGATATTCGTCGCAGTGGCGCCCGTAGCCTTGATGATTTGCTCAGTATTTATGTGCCTGGGTTTCAGGTGTGGTTAAAAACCAACGGTAACCCTATGGGTATGCGCGGTATTATCAGTGATCGTAATACTAAAATGCTGCTATTGGTAAATGGTCGCCTAATGAACGAGCACACTGCATTGGGTATTGTGAGCGAACGTTATCTATCCATGCTGGGTGACATTAAGTCCATCGAAGTCATTCGCGGCCCGGGTTCCCAAGTCTATGGTCCGGGTGCCATCGCAGGGGTTATTAATATCACCACATTCAATGGTGAAAATATCTTAGGCCAAAAAGTCAGCGTTAAAGCCGGTGCACTTGAAGAGTTTTATAGTTTTGAATTTCAAACAGGGAACCAACTGGATTCAGGAGCCAACCTTTATTTTTATTATGGTGTGGATAAATACCTAGGCGCTGACAATGATAAGGCCCCCATGACATTCAGCAGCGACTTTACTAATGCTGTCACTAATGACAGTGCTATTGCATATGAACCCGTACCTTTTAGTGTACCCAGCTATAAGGCCGCGTATCCTGATTCATTACGACAAAAACTCCATATTGATTACCGTTATGAGGATCTTTCCACTTGGCTGCGCTACACACAAGGGGGCCAAACCCGAGATTTATCCTTAAATACCTATTCAAACAAGGACCCTGCCAGTGCCATTGATGAAGGGATCGGTTATCAGCAGATCACTTTTACGAGTCAATACCAACCAACGATTAATGATTCTCTTCGGTTAGATGCACGTATCAGTTATGACATATTTGATGTGGAATTTGGCTCTCGTCACTATCGCGAAGATGAAATCAACATGCGCTTGTTAGCCCATTGGCAAATACAAGATGAGCATAAATTATCCGCAGGCATAGAATATTCAAATGAATATTTTGGTAAAAAAAGTCTTAGCTATCCCAATGAACCGGTTTCAATAAGCTCCAGCCTTACTAACCTTGATAGCGGCCAATGGCAAACCCACATGACCAGTGTATTAAGCGACTATCAATGGAATGTTAATTCACAATGGACATTATTCGCTGGTTTAAGATCAGACAAACACAGTTACACTCAATGGATGCACTCCCCTAGATTAGCCGCTGTACTAACAACCAATAAACACAATCAGATAAAAGTTTTACTTAATCGTTCAGTTCGTCGTGCAGACGATGATAACTTAAGGGAATATTACCTGCTCTCAGGAAGTGCTAGCGGACAAACTGAAACACTCAATGCGATAGAGCTAAGCTGGGAGCATCAATGGATGCAAAATAACCGTAATTTAATCAGTATCTTTTATAATGATTATGATTTGATTGGCTGGGACAGCAGTGCTCAAGAAATAAATCCGCTGGGCAATTTGAAAACCATTGGAGTAGAAGCAGAATCCCATATTCAATGGCAAAAAAATCGTCTCTCTGTGCTTTATAGTTACGCTGATGAGCAAGCATTTACTTTGGATCAAGCCGGTACTAATCAGTTTATCAGCGCATCTGTTTATGGGTACGGTAGCGATTTAGCCAATTACGCTAAGCACACCATGAAGCTGATTTATCAACATTCATTTAATTCTCAATGGGATGGTTTTACGTCCTTACGGGCATTAATGGCTTTAGACGGCTCTGAGGCCATGGCCGATTACAATCTATACGAAAACAATAACAGCCTAACGAGCTTACCTCGTACAGACGGCAGCGGCAGAGCATTTGAAAGCCGTTATTACTGGGATTTAAGCGTCCAGTATCATGTAAAGAATATGCAAATCGGAATCTTTGCATACAATGTTTTAGGTTGGTTAGATCAGGACTTGAATCGTAGAAATGTATTTGGCCGATCAGGCCAATATCGCTTAGAAGCGCCATCCATTTCAACGTCACTTCAATATCAGTTTTAATTAAAGCACGGGCTTGCCCATGCTTTAATTGGTTTACCCTTTATTGAATATAAGAGGTAGAGCCCACCATAATGCTCGCCCCTGCACCTGAGCCAGCTGCCGCACTTATTTCAAAGGCAATACCTTGAAAATCTAAATTTAGCAGTCCAAATGCCACAGTAATGGAGCCTCCTATATGATTCACTCCAGCACTGGCAGCAGACAGGCTAACAGCCCAGTAGAAGCCTTCTAAATCTTCTGTATTTGCTACCCAATAACCAAATTGAATCCCCTGTGACGCACCGGGCGTACTCAAACCCGCACCATAAGAAAAGATGCCTTTTGCTGCGCCTTTTGTATCAATAGCCAAAGCGGGAGAAACACCAACATTTAAACCCCGAGCACCCACGTCTAAGTCATAACCAATCGAAAATGACGAACCTAAATGCTTAGTAAAAGGGAACTCACTTAGCTCCCCTCCGCGTTCAAACCCATTCAATACCGCTAAGCCTGAGTCATTTAAGTAATCATAATATTGAGCTGGGATTTTGTTTGATTTTTTGTAAAAGCCCACTACATCACCAATGAGTTCTGCTTTATCACTAATGGCGTCTTTCGCTTTTTGCAAAAGTAAAATCTTCAACACTTCATTGAGTATACTTGTGATTAAATAATTGGTGACGCCCTTTAACTCCTCTGTGACTTTATTAATGGGCCCTGTAAAATCTGACAGTGTTAAATTTAATGGTGAAAGCACGCTATCAATTTGTTTTTCAATTTCACCTGCTACACCATCACCCAATTTTGCCACGGCTTGTATGACAGGAATGCCTTCTTTGAGTGCTGAACTGGCCAGCTTGGCGCCCTCTTGCGCAACGGCATTAAAATCCCCACGGGCCAAGTCTTGGGAGACATTGGTTGCTGCTTTAACCGTATCCACTGATAATTTAGCCGCGGCATTAATACCCGTCTTAGCAGCCCCTACTGTCGCTTTTGCTGCATCTTCGGCTAAATTAACGGTTTCATTTGCTACCGTTTCTGCCGCATCCTTAGTCGCGTTTGCGGCATCTTCCGCAGCATCCTTGGTTGCATTCGCTGCATCTCTTGCGGCACGAGCGGCTTGTTCTGCTGCTTTGACTGGATCAAATCCATCAAAAATACCCATACGTCATTCCTTTACATTTATTAAAGTATTTGTGTCATAAAAGTTATTTTAAATTTTCTGGCATACTAGAAAAATAACCTTTCCATGAGTCTAAGACACACATGCACAGGCGCAATTTTATCAAGCAGGATTTTTTTTAGTTGATTACTTTTCATTAGTAATAAACTGTCTTTTACTTAAGGAAGTAAGGATTTAATCAAAGCATAATATGCGAATAAACATTCATTCTCTTTTCTTTGAATTTAAGTGAAATCCATCACTGTTTCCTAAGAAGAAAGCAGACACAAATCAGCAGAAAGCTTATAGATGAAATAAACAGAAAAAGTATGAAGCCAAAGAACGTGTTGAAACCCATGGACCCCTACTTGCACTGATGCAAGCACTCCCCATAGCAACAACACAAAATGCTGAGAGTCCTATCTGTCTCAGCATCACTCAATAATTAATGAAACACATGGAAACTTGGTGGTTTAATTTGACCCTTTATTTTTAAACAATATATCACCAATAAAACCACACATTAAACCCACCAGCACCCCTGGGGCCACGCTATAAATCAGTCCGCCTAAACCCAATTGTTGCCAAATTATAAACGCAACCACCCCTGATACCACCATGATAATGGCAACTAATTGTGAAACTTGCTTACCCAATGCCAGCAATAATATTAACGGCATAAACGCTGAACCTAACAACCCCCACGCATCCAGTACCAGTGCAAATACAGACTCTGCACCTGTTAAGGCAATGATCACTGCAACCAGTAACACACAAGCGGTGGTTAATTTAGCGGCCCATAAACTTTGTAATTTACCAACTTTGGATGTGAAATCTCGTGTAACTGAAGCCGAACAAGCAAGAATTAATGAATCGGCAGTGGATAACGTAGCTGAAAATAATGCCGCTAAAATCAAGCCTGTCATGACATCTGGTAATACCAACTTAGCTAACGCAGGTAATGCTAATTCCGCATCAAATACTGAGGTATCAGGAAATGCGATACGGCTTAACAAGCCCACTAATATGGCTGCCCCATAAAACAGGGTAAACCAAACATAATAATAAACACGCATGCGATTAATGTTGGACTCGTTATCCAGTGCAATAAATCGCACCACAATTTGTGGCTGACCAAATACCGTCACGCCACCAAACACCCAACCCAAAATAAAAAGTGTTATGCCAAGAAAATCTGTATCTGGAAACCAACTTAAATAATGCGGTGTTATGTTTACCATTTTTTCTACAGACGCATCCCAACCACCCGCTAAAGATACACCACCAAAAATCAACAACACCATACCAATAATCATCACGATAGATTGGGCGGCATCAGTCCAAATAGAGGCACGAATACCACCCGCTGCACTATAAAGTAATACTATAACCGCGCCGATAATTACCCCCCAGCTTGGCTGCCAATCCAATAACACCATGGTGGCCTTACTGCCTGCTTTTAGCTGCGCTGCGGCATATAAACTTAAAAATAAAATTGTAAACACGCCAACAATTCTGCGAAGAGTAACGTGGTTTTGCCCGTACCAATGGGCAATTAAGCCGCCATAAGAGTGAATTTCATCTGATCGGGAGGCGCGATGTAGGGGCCGTAAAATAATAAGAGATGCTAAAAAATCACCCGCTATCCAACCAATCATTAACCAAATAGATGACAGCCCAGTAGCATACGTTAGACCAATCATGCCGATAAACATGAACCCACTGTTATTAGTGGCCACGGCTGATAGACCTGCCAACCAAGGAGCGATTGACTTTCCTGCCACAAGGTAATCATCTTGAGTTTTGCCGCTTTTAATTAACGAACTGAGTCCGATGAACAAAAATATTAATAAAAATATTAGAAAGCTAGCCGCAATCATGGTCAAACCTTTTGAAATCGTTTTATTAGACGCTAAGTGTTTTTATTGTTTAGTACCTAGCACCAAGACTTTTCACTTTTTCATAATGCCTGAAAATGTCTGAAAATGATCTAGTTGTCTTATTGGTAGTTTTGTTAGCCATCAAATATATGAGTAAAGGTTCAAATATTATTTAAATAAAATTGATGACCATTCGTCAGCTTTGTCTCAGTATTTAGCATGAAGTTATGCCTGTATTACTTCCACTGATTTTGTCTAAGCCTGTATTCTTAATCTTCGAACAAGGAATGTACTATTATGATGGAAATAAATAGCGGGCTTTTAAGCTCTGATTTTATGCAATTCTGGCAGGCCACCTTAGCTATATGTGCCCTGTGTTTCATAATTGATGCTGCAATTATGCTGCTATTACGTGGCCCCCACCGCTCTGAACGCAGTCACTATCTAATATGTTTTATCTCAATAGGATGCTATATCGCGCTTTTCCCTCAAGACAGTGAGGTTTTTCGCCAATACTGGATGCAGATATTAATTGGCATGTATCTATTCGACTTATGCATCATTGCACGAGACTGGCATCAGCTTAAATCCAGCTACCGTGTTTTCTACTCTATACATCATTTTGCAAGTTTATGTTTGTTTACCGTATGGCATTACACTTTTGTACCCTTTACTGACGCTATGGCATTGGGCGCTTTACTTTGGGTAAGTTCAGATATTTGGCGCTGGGGAGAACAAATCTGGCGTTTAAATGGCCGTCACAGCTCAGATTTTTTGCGTAACAGTGTAGATCGCTTAGAGCGGGTTCATCGCTTGTTGGCTTATACCGTGTATCTTTGGGTTCTGGACTTTGAGTTTCAGCACTCATCAGAGGCAGTTTTACTGGTCAGCGGTATCATCATGGATGCAATTGACAGCTATTTTGTGCATAAAGCCAAGCAAGCCCACCGTAAAGCTAAAGCCAACTTAACACAAACAGCCAAGCCCAATACTCAACTCGCAGGCGCACCTGACAAACAAAAAACAGCCGCTTAAAGGTCTTGATACCACATAGACAAGGCCACTTGTTCCATGGCAAACCATTGATCGCCTGTGGGTTTCCATTGCTCAAAATTGCGGGTTGCAGCGAGCAAAAAATCCATTAAACCTAAATGTTGTCTTAGCACACGGGCGTGACGATGTGGCACAGTTGGATGAAACAAACCACTAAAGCTGAGTAATTGAATTGGCCGCTTTTTAATCCAATTCCAAGAGCCCATTTCAAGGGTTAACGGCATTAATAACTTACCCTCCATTTGACACTTACGATGAAAATAATCCCACACATCCCCATGACTTAAATATGCAGTAGACTGGGGCTCAAACAAATAATTATGGTTTGGGTAATTACGCTCCCATAATATTTTTAAAGCCATATACAAAGGCACATCACTAATAGGCTGGCGACGAAACGCATAGGGAATCCAAAGTTGATTGCGAAAACCAAAACCACTGTGAATATCTAATGCCAATACCGGTTTATTAGGTTGTGTAAACCGCTCTATGACACTTTCCAATACGGTAAACTCAATTTCCACTGCTCCCGCTTTTTTGCCACGATACCAAGGTAAGCGATTACTTATCCGCTGCCCACCTAATAAAAATGGCACTGGGTCTTCCGCTTCTATAGGGGCGTGTCGGTTTAAATCGACGCCGTTGCCATTGGCTCTTTGGTTGAGGTACATACCTGCTGGATTCACCATAGGCATAATGACCAAAGCCACCTCTTCTTCGAACTGGCTGCGCCATAGGCTATCCCAGCGAAAACGTTGCAACAAAGATTGCAACCAAGCCAGTAACGCTTGTGTGCCAATACGCTCCACTCCATGAATAGAAGCCGTAATTAATAACGTGGTTTGGCTTGTTTCTGGACTGCCGATGGTTAATAAAGGAATGGGTAAGTGAATATTATTAATGGGAATATGAGCTAATTGTTCCACTTGGATAACATCGGCATTTTGCACAATGATTTTATCCAGCTCTAAGTATTCAGGCACATAGGTTTTTAATTGCCCTTTATGACATTGCACAAATTCGTGAAAACCATTTGCCCCATTAGGCAGTGGGCTAGCCTCTACCGAATCAATCAATTTTGGGGCCAAATCGAGAGATTCAGGCACTTCAGAAGGCTCCACACTTAACGTCATAAATAAGGGTAAACACAAATAAACAAGAATACCTTAATGCTAATTCACTAGAGCCTCTGTGTCGTGATTGTCACAAAAATTTCACATACCGCACAGCTGCATCATTCCTGTGTTTTTTTTGCTATATTGGCATTTTTGATTTGGACACGTTTGTGAAAAAAATCGCTATTTTTGTCGATGTACAAAACATCTATTACACCACCCGCGACATGTACAAGCGTGCATTTAACTATAAAAAGCTATGGGCTGATTTAAGTCAGCAAGGCACTATCACTCACGCTTATGCCTATGCCATCAACCGTGGTATTGATAGCCAAATTAAATTTCAAGACGCCCTACGCGGCATTGGTTTTGAAGTGAAACTAAAACCCTTTATTCAACGCCGAGACGGCAGTGCCAAAGGGGATTGGGATGTGGGCATCACCATAGACGTGATGGAAACCGCCCCTGAGGTAGACGAAGTGGTTCTATTAAGTGGTGATGGCGACTTTGCTATTTTGTTAGAGAAAGTGCGCAATAAATACAAAGTGAAAACCACCGTTTACGGCGTGGAATTTTTAACCGCCAATGGCCTAATACAAAGCTGTGATGAATATATCAATATTGAGAAGGATATGCTGCTTTAACGGGAGACGGGAGACGGGAGACGGGAGACGGGAGACGTATCTAAAGTTTTCAAAACACCGTTGTCAAACGCTTAAAACTGGCATCCACATCCAATTATAAGCGAATAGCTTATTAGTAGCGATTCATCCAACCACTGACCTTAATCAATGCACTTTATTTTTTTCCGTTTACGATAAAGAAAAAAACATTGAAAAAGGTAGTAAGAATGAAATATCGCCCATGTAACGGTGGTTGTACCCACCAAGGCACCCATTGCGATGGGTGTGGTCGTAGCCACGAAGAAGTGAAAATCGTTAACGATCTCGTTAAGCAGCTAGCCGCATACGCAAAAGAGATGGATTACGAGAATATTGAAGATTATGCCAACTCAGTAGCGACGGGTATTTATTATAAGTTAGAAGCATTAAACAAAGAGAAGTAATAACCACTTTCAAACTTATAGATAAACCAAGCGCCACCTGAAACAAATAAACGAAAAACACGGCAACGTGTCTTCCGTTTAGCATCAAACAATCAAATACTCATAATGTTTTTGCGATAATACTGCATTTCTTCAATGCTTTCGCGAATATCATCCAATGCTTGGTGAGAGCCTTTTTTAGTCAGCCCTGTGAGTTTTTCCGGTGCCCAGCGACGGGCAAGTTCTTTTAACGTGCTCACATCTACGTTGCGATAATGAAAGAAGTCTTCCAGCTCAGGCATGTACTTATTCAAAAAGCGGCGATCCTGATGCACGCTGTTGCCACACATTGGGCTGACCCCTTTGCCCACATATTGCTGCAGAAACTCGATGGTTTGCTTAACTGCTTCGGCTTCATTGACTTGGCTATCTTTCACGCGCTGTACAAGGCCCGAATTACCATGGGTTTTGGTATTCCAATCATCCATGTTATCAATGATGCTATCTGGCTGATGAATCGCCAATACAGGACCTTCAGCCAGTACGTTTAAATCCCCGTCGGTGACAATAGTGGCGATTTCGATGATCACATCAGTGGCGGGCTCTAGACCGGTCATTTCTAGATCAATCCAAATAAGATTGTGTTTCTTTTCCATTACATCACCTTTCTGGCCTACAACACTGATTTACGCTGCAAAGCACTATATAATTCATTTAAGACCAATTTGAACACATATCTATGGCAAAGCGAAAGCTCAGTAAGCGACAGGCTTGGCGAATTACTAAAATTCAGCAAGAACGCAGTGAACGAGCCAACAAAAAAGAAGAACAAATCCACGAAGAACTAGAAGGCAGCGATCTCGGCCCTGAGCAATCCGGCTTAGTCATCGCCCATTTTGGCACCCAAGTATTAGTGGAAGGTGAAAATGGCGAACAAAAGCGCTGTCACATGCGCGCCAACCTAGGTGGCTTAGTCACAGGTGATTCCGTTGTTTGGCGCATTGGTAACGATGAGCATGGTGTAGTGGTGGCCCGTAACGAGCGCGCCAGCGAATTGCGTCGCCCTAATATGTACGGCGAGTTAAAAAGTGTGGCTGCTAACATTGATTACATGGTGATTGTGGTGGCTCCTGAACCTCACGCCCATCGAAACCTCATTGACCGTTATTTGGTGGCTGCTGAAATGAGCGGCATTGAGCCAATCCTGTGTTTAAACAAAACAGATTTAATCAATGGTGAAAACCAAGAGCACTTTTTACATTTAGTGCACGATTACGAATCCATTGGTTATGGCTTTATTCAAGCCAGCAACAAAATAGAAAACGGCCTAGATAACCTAAAAACATTCCTAAAAGACCGCATCAGTGTCTTTGTAGGACAAAGCGGCGTGGGCAAATCCAGTATCATCTCTACTTTATTACCCGATGAAGACATCCGCGTAGGTGCATTGAGCGAGCAAAGCCGCAAAGGCAAGCACACAACCACGACGGCTACCTTGTTCCACTTCCCCAGTGGCGGCGACTTAATCGACAGCCCCGGTATTCGTGAATTTGGCCTATGGCACATGGAAGAACACGAAGTACTTGAAGGCTTTAAAGAATTCAAACCCTTTATTGGTATGTGTAAGTTTCGTGACTGCAAGCACAACGCCGAACCCGGTTGCGCTATCAAACAAGCGTTAGAAGACGGCCACATTAGTGAGCGCCGCTTTGACAGCTACCTGCAAATTATCGAAAGCCTAGATGATGTGGCTATGAGGCCTCACCCTTAATCTGGAAAATTTTACATAACAAGCCATACTGATTGTAGTTCATCAGGATGAATACCATGCAGCTTGTTATGTATATCAGCGATTATGCACGACCAATCGACTGCCTAGAGAAAGATTTATCTGACATACTCGCCACAGCCATAAAACATAATAATTCCGATGAAATTACCGGTATTTTGTTTTTTGATAATGGCAAATTCATCCAAATACTTGAGGGGGAATCTGAACATTTAAAGCCGTTACTGGATCGCATTCAGCACGACCCTCGTCATCAAAACTTTAAACTGCTAATGGATGAACCTATCGATCATCGCGAAATTAACGATTGGAGCATGAAGGCATTTGACTTATCTGCCCACGAACCACAAGACTGGGCATTATTAGAAGATTTACGGGACGCTTACTTAAATACATTTAAAGTTTCAAGTAAACAAATCACCTCTTGGATTGGTCACTTTATTAAAGACTATGCTCGTTTTAAAAAGAATGAGCGTCACTAAAAAAAGAGCCCCGCCAGTGCACCCCCAAGCAATGGGGCGCCTCTAACCGAAGCGCCTTTTCAAAAATTCATTTCAAAGCTGTTTGCATTAAGCAATGGCTTGACCCATTTGCAATGGCGAACCTGCTTGTACCTCTTCTAAAAATTTCAATGCATCTTCAGGGAAGCAAAGAATCACGGTTGAGCCTAACTTGAACCGCCCCATCTCTTCGCCTTTTTCTAGTTTGATTGAGCCTTGAGAGTAATCTTGAGCTTGAGCTTGCTTAGGTAATGGGCAAACCTGTCCAGACCAAACGGTTTCAATGCCCGCGACAATCATCGCACCCACCAGCACCATAGCCATTGGGCCATGTTCGGTTTCAAACATACATACCATACGCTCATTACGAGCAAACAAGCCATCCACCCCTTCGGCTGTGGTTGGGTTAACACTAAACAAATCACCCGGCACGTAAACTGTTTCAATTAATGTACCAGCACACGGCATATGTACACGATGATAATCTTTTGGGCTTAGATAAATCGTGGCAAACTCACCATTTAAAAACGGCTGAGCGCGGTCTTTATCACCGCCTAATAATTCCACTACAGAAAAGTCACGACCCTTGGCTTGAAAGCAACGACCCAATTCAATTTTACCTAATTGGCTTACTGCACCGTCCGCAGGGCTCACCAGTTTGGCATCGGCTATAGGACGTGCACCGTCTTTTAATTCGCGAGTGAAAAAATCGTTGAAGCACGCAAATTCTTCTAAGTCGTCAATTTTAGCTTCATCCATGTTCACGTCGTATTTAGCAGCGAACTTGCTAATAAACGTATTTTTAATAAAGCCAATTTTTGTACTGGCAAACCAACCCACTAAGCGACTTAACGAATGTTGAGGAATTAAGTATTGGCTTAAAACAAATAAGGTATTTTTATTCACTGTGTTTTCCAAAAAAATAAAAAGAAGAATCTAAAACATTAACAATTTATGGTCACTGTAGCTTTTAACTAGCTGTTCGTTTCTATTGGGGTACTTTCATCATTGCCCCATTCACTCCATGAACCTGCGTAGGCTTGAACAGGCCAGCCTAATTCTTTACATATGACATAGGTTAAACCCGAACGACGGTGGGTTTGACAATGAGTAACGATGATTTGCTCCCCATTAATGCCCAACGCGTTTAATTCGGTTTTCACCTCATTTAAATCACGCAATTTTAAATGAGCACTGGTATCCAATGCGCGGCTAAACTCATAGCTTTTGGCACCGGGAAGGTGTCCACCGCGTTTACTGATGGCTTTTTCCCCTGTGTATTCGGCCATAGAGCGGGCATCCCATATTTGAATACTGCTTTTCTCGATGGCTTGCAGTAATTGATTTTTATCTATGGTGACACTGCTATCAATGCCTTCAACGTTGTAGTCTGTCGCTTGCGCGCTATTGGCTTTGCTCTCTACTGGGCACTGTTCTGCCAACCATGAATGTATGCCTCCATTTAAAAAACTATAATGTTTGTGACCAATGGCATCGAGCACCCAGATCATACGTCCTGCCCATGGGCCACCATCATCATCATATACCACCACGTGGGTCTGCGGGGTTAAACCTAAACGGCTAAACAATAAGCTTAAACGCTCTTGCTCTGGCAATAAGCCCGGGGCTGGAGGCACGCCTAGTTGAATATCACTCGGGGGCACGTGAATAGCACCAGGCACATGAGCAGATTGGTAGGTATCGATTTTGCCTAAATCTAAAATAAGTAGGTTTTCATCATTTAGCTTTGCCACCAATTGGCTTGGTTCAATAATCAAGGGTAGGGTCATGTGCGCAGCCTCTATTAATATCTAAGTATTTTAAACAAGCCTGCAGCTTGTGTCAGGTGTTATTCGACTATTTAAGATTTACGCTTGGTATATTGCTCAAGGGCACGGGAAGTACTTTGACACACTGTTTTAAAGGCTTGGTACTCAGTATCTGATATGGCTTGTTCTTGGGGGGATACATCGGCGTACACCACTCCTATGGGTTTACCCAAAGAAAATACCGACATAACCATACAGTTTTTTCGTTTAAGTGTTTTTACCACCTCAGGTTTTAACATATTAATGGCTTGCTCTACATTATTGCTATCAATGCGAAAACTGGCGCTTTTCCCCATAAGTTTGTCGAATAATCGATTCTCTTTTAATTCAATGCGCATGCTACGTATCGGGTCGTCACTTTCGATACCAAAACAATAAACAGGGCGTAAGCAATCCCCTGTTTTATTTAAAATACTAATAAAGCCTCTACCCATGCCAATACCATCTCTTAGGGCTTTATTGGATGCTAAGAAAATATTGTGAATATCATTAAATTCGGAAACCCCTTGATTCAAATGTTCCAACGCTTCAAGCAATATTTTTTTATTCATTGTTCGTGGGGGGGCGTCTACAAGTTGCAACACTCGCTCAGCTTGAACTTTGGGTTTAGCCGATGCTTGCGAGGCTGGATCTTTCTCCCAGCAAATATACCCACGACGTACCCAGCTTGGTTCCTTCAACAACTGTGTTGGCCAAAGTAACGACACCGCTGGAGGCAATATCTGTTCAGCAAGTTGCTTGCGACTCATATCGATGGCCAAATTATGATTGCGTTTCACAACTTGATGTAACTCTTTGCCACTTAAATGAGCCAAAGCAATTTGAACACGTAAACAACGAGGATGCATCCAACCGAACTGAACCTGTTGCGCAAGATGATTCATTAATAACATTAAGGTACTTGGGGCACTTTTCAACCTGCGTAACTGGGTATCCTCGTCGCTAAACATCATATGATTAGGGCTTAGAATTTTTCCCCACTCTCTAAGAGTTGGCCAGTTCGCGCGCTCTAATAGTTGCTGAGATAGATTAGGCAAACGCACTCGCCTACCTATCATTCGGGACACATCTTCTAACAGACAACCGAATAACTTCGCTTCTACCTTGGCACTGGGAAAATGATCATGATGCACCGCAAATTGCCATCGCGTCATTGGCTGATAAGCAACAAACCATAAATACCAATTAGGCGCACCTGATAACATAGTGGCCCACTTCAGTTTTTCGGCGGAACCGCTGTGGGTGTCCGATGCCCAGTGTTCAACTAAACGTCCAGCTAAAGTGCTGTTTGCCTGAGCTTGCAGATAGGCCTTTTGCCGTGCATCACTTTTTAAAAGTGCCATTTTAGGCGCTTGCCTAATGACATCAATTACACCATTCATGCCCAACATGGTGATGACATGATTCAAACTTAGGATTTCTACCTCGCCATTGGCATTTTTATGATTCGCCGACGAAAATAAATACAGGCACAGCACGGGGTCTCGTTCTATGGTGTGAGCCATATCCGCCAGAGAAGCGCCCGATTTTATTTGCTTGGTAAGCAATTGGGCTGACACTTTTAAGATAGGTAATTTCGCTTTTGTGGCTAAATCCAGCCAAGCGTTCACCCCTTTTGGGCTTTTTGCTTCCATTCGATTTGAGGAAAGACCTTTTCTAAACTTAAATTAACTATAGTCGTACTTTGAACAATCGGGCCCATGGATTTCACTTTCGTGAAAAAAGGACAGTAAGGGCCCAGAGGGACACACGGAAATGCTATTCTTAGCTGGCTTTACAGTGGTGGTTTTCAGCGTTATCTATGGCTACATAGGTAGCCATGGTGTGCTGGCTGCACTTTGGCAGCCTTATGAATTTCTGATTATCCTTGGGGCTGGTATTGGCGCTCATATTGTCAGTAACCCCGGCCCAACCCATATTGATACCCTCAAACTATTGCCTCAAGTGGTCACTGGCGGCAAAGCCAATAAAAGTATGTATATGGATTGCTTAAGTTTAATTTATGACATCCTGAACAAAAGTCGCAAAGAAGGCATGATGTCCATCGAAGGGGATGTGGAAAACCCGCAGCAAAGCGGCGTCTTTTCGAAATACCCCGCTATTCAAAGCAATAAACCTCTTGCTGATTTTATTGCCGATTATTTTCGTCTAATTGCAGCAGGCAACATGCAAGCCCATGAGCTTGAAGCTTTAATGGATATGGAAATCGACAGCCGTTTACATGAACTCATCGGCCCTTCTCAAGCAGTTCAAAAAATAGCAGATGCCATGCCCGGCTTTGGTATAGTGGCTGCGGTGTTGGGTATTGTCATCACAATGGGAGCCATTGACGGCCCTATGGAAGAACTTGGCAGACACATTGCGGCGGCTCTAGTGGGCACCTTCTCTGGTGTGTTATTTGGCTACGGTTTGTTTGGTCCAATCGCCAGTAAAATGGAACACATTGCTCACGAAGAAATTAAACTGTATGAATCCGCTAAAGCCACGATTGTGGCGTCAGTGAACGGTTTACCTCCTCAGTTGGCTGTAGAGTTTGGCCGTAAGGTTTTATTTTCTCATGGTCGTCCAAGCTTTAACGAGTTAGAAAGCAAGGTGAGAGGGCGCTAGCATGACGCGAACGCCGGTCCATCCTATATTGCTGGAGTCACTTAATGGATAAGTTTGACCAGCAAAACATCATCATTCGTAAAATCAAAAAAGGCGGCCATGCCCATCATGGTGGTGCGTGGAAAGTAGCCCTTGCTGATTTTGCTATGGCTATGATGGCCCTATTTTTAATTCTATGGTTAATCAACTCATCTAACGAAGAAGAAATTGCCTCAGTGGCTGGTTACTTCAATGACCCAGCTGCGTTTGAGGATGGAAAAAAAGTCCCAAGTAAGTGGGTAATTGATTTAGGTGGCAGCCCTTCTGTACAAAATAATGTGGCCACCAGCGAAACCATAGACCCTACCAAAGTATTACAAGCCGAAGAGATTGAAAGTGCAGCAGAGGCCATTGAACGCTCACGACTTGAGTCCATGGAAGCTGAGTTCAAAGAAAAAATTAATCAAAGCTCCACGCTTAGCCCGTACAAAGATCAGCTTAAAGTGGACATCACCAGTGAAGGATTACGTATTCAAATTGTAGATAAAACCAACCGCCCCATGTTTGACCCCGGCTCGTCACGCTTAAAATATTACGCTGAAGACATCTTGTACGAACTTGCTCCAATACTGACCTCAGTGCCTAATCGAATCTCTATTACCGGCCATACTGACAGTATCGGGAGCAGCAATGCATGGGATGCAGGTAACTGGGAGCTCTCTGCAGGGCGCGCCAACTCAGCACGAAGAGCCCTAGGTGATGCCGGATTACTGGAAGAAAAAATCGCTCAAGTTGTGGGAATGGGGGATAAAGCCCACTTTAACATTGCCGATCCAACAGACCCAGTGAACCGAAGAATCGCAATCGTTGTATTGAACAAACGCACAGAACGTGCAATTGAATCCCGTGCAGGTGGTTACAACGCAGACGAAGACGGGCAGAATACAGAGGGGGATCTAGGGGAGCCTGATCAAGCCCGAGATGGCGCCATTAAAAAAACCGGCAGCCTACTACAAGAACTGCAACAGCGCAGCGAGGATACAAAACAATATGACGCACCACCACCTGACATTCAAGAGGACGCTTTCTGGTAATGTAAAAGCGTATGCGCTAGGGCTGATCTGCCTATTTCTTATCCCTTTTGCGTCGGCTGAGCCCACGGCAAAAGCGGTTCTGGTTAAAAACCAAGTTACAGTTGAATCCACTACTAAACAAAGCAAAAACATTAAACGTGGCCATGAATTACAAGTAGGCGATGTTATTCGCACAGGTGCAGACGCACGAGCTATTTTCCGTTTTTATGATGGTAGTGTACTAACCATGGGCGCAAACAGTGAAATAACCGTCGCCGAATTTAACGCCAGTGGACAATCCAAAAAAGGCACATTCGATTTTGTTAAAGGGGCGTTTCGCATGATAACTGGCGCGATCACAGAAACCGACTCTCCTGACTTTACCGTAAACACCCCTATTGGTTCTATTGGCATTCGCGGCACCGATTTCTGGGGTGGTAATCTAGCTACAGATAACAGCATTGATGTGGTACTTTTAGAAAGCAAACATGTGATTGAAGTAAGCAACCAATACGGTACGGTAATATTAAAAGAACCCAATCAAGGCACGACACTAATGAAAGACAAAGCGCCTCTTTCCACAAGAACATGGCCTGAAGCAAAATTACAAAGGGCATTTAAATCTGTGGCCACTGAGTAGTTGGAGGGAAACGTAACTAACGTTTTCGCTTCGCTTTTTTAAACGATAAAAATAAATGTTCTTCATGCCGGTTTTGAGGAATGATCAGAGCGGAATCCATTTGGATATTTGAAAAGTCTGTTTTCATTTTGTACGGGGCCACCCTACCACCGATACAAGGTTAGATAATCAGACTAACGAAGATATTCACGTAATGAAGTTGAAAAATGTAGGATGGAGTGAACGAGCACCGCGAGTTCATAACCCATCATAAAGACTCGACAATGATGGGTTACGCTTGTACCGCGCCAACCATCCTACTAGCTAACATTAACCCAAAACCTCTAAAAGCATCGTTCAAATTATCTCTCATTAAGCTCTTCCAAACTCAAAACTCACAACCTGTGCAATGCTTTCCACTTTTTGTTTCAGCATCAATACCCGGTCCAAACCAATGGCTACACCTGAACAGTCAGGCAAACCATGTTCTAACGCCTGTAAAAAGTACTGATCCATTGGACGTGAGTGTTCCATTTTTCCTGCTTGTCGATTAAACCGTGCTTGCTGCTCTTGAACATCGGTCAGCTCATGATAACCGTTGGCCAGCTCTAAACCGTTTACATATAACTCGAATCGTTTCGCCAATTCATTATCATTTTGATCAACAAATGTATTCGCCAGTGCCGCTTGCGATGCAGGATAATTGAAAATAAACACCAAGGCATGTTTCGGGAATTGAGGTTCCACTACATGGCTCATGATGATATCCAAACATTCATCACGGCTTAACGATAACTCCGCGCCTACAAATTCGCTTACCCGTTCGCGTAATTCCCCGTCATCAATGGTGAATACATCTATGCCAGCAAATTGATTAAATGCCTGCGCATAGCTTAGCTCCACTCGACGCTGAATATGCAAGTAATCCCCAATAAGTTGAGCCACTTCATCCATTAAACTCTTTAAATCAAAACGTAAACGATAATATTCCAGCATGGTAAATTCTGGGTTATGACGCTTACCCATTTCACCGTCGCGAAACGTTTTGCATATTTGATAAATATCCCCACTACCTGCAGCTAATAAACGCTTCATAGGGTACTCAGGTGACGTGTGTAGATACACTGGGGAGTCACAAGCATTGGCCTGAATAGGTTGCAGGTTTGCATCATCCACCGCAGCTTTTGATAACTGAGGTGTCTCGACTTCTAACACATCGCGCTGTATAAAAAATTCGCGAATATAAGCATTGAGCTTTGCACGTTGCTGTAACGTTTCAATTGAAGCCGATGGTTTCCAAGACATATAAATGCCCTTTAAAAATGAAGAAATAATAAAAACGACAGAAATGAACTAGATATAAAATTTAAGACACTTGAAGCGTTAGCAAAACATAAAATGGTTTAAGAAACGCATAGGGTGCCTATGTAACGAGCTTAAACCATTTTATAACGTAGCATGAGCAACGCTGCTAACTTTACAGCAAATTAATCGCCTTTGGCGCGAGAAACATAATCACCAGTACGTGTATCAATACGCAAAACTTCACCTATGTTAATGAACAATGGTACACGTACAACCGCGCCAGTGGTAAGAGTCGCAGGCTTAGAGCCACCGTTAGCGGTATCCCCTTTTAAACCTGGATCGGTTTCGACTACTTCTAATTCAACAAAATTAGGTGGCGTCACAGAAATTGGACTGCCATTGTATAAAGTCACTTCGTATTTTTCTTGTTCTTTTAACCAGTTTTTAGTGTCAGCAACCGCATCAGGGTGTGCAGGATACTGCTCAAAAGAACCATCTGTGGCCATGAAATGATAGAACTCACCATCTGTGTACAGGTATTCCATGTCGTAATCCATGACATCTGCACCGTCTAGTTTTTCACCAGACTTGAACGTACGCTCCCATACTCGGCCCGTTTTAAGGTTACGCATTTTCACGCGGTTAAAGGCTTGGCCTTTACCGGGCTTAACAAATTCATTCTCTAAGATGGAACATGGGTCACCATCTAACATCACTTTAAGACCAGATTTGAACTCGCTGGTTGAGTAGCTCGCCATGGGAAATCACCGATTAGCTTGAGATTACGAAAATTTAGGGGCGCTATGATACCCCATTACAGCAGTTTTAGGCAGTAGCTAGAAATCAGCATTATTGGACATAGTCATGTGCAAACCCGCCCAAATAGATCAAAATAGCCCTTTTGATGTAATAAACGGCGATTGTCCGTGTTTGGTAGCCCATTTGTCATGAACTCACACCTTGATTCGCAAATTCCCATTCAGCCCATTCTTGGTGAAACATGGCAGCAGCAATTGGCTAATTGCCCATTCAGCGCCCAAGATTTATTAACATGGCTTGAACTACCCCAAAGTTTATTACCTGCGGGTATTGAAGGTGCTAACACCTTTGCTATTCGAGTGCCTATGAGCTTTTTACTGCGCATTGAAAAAGGCAACATTCACGACCCATTATTGCGCCAAGTGTGGCCCTTTATTGAAGAAGGCCAATCTCCTCCAACTGGATTTGTTTTGGACCCCCTAGGGGAAAACCAAAGCAACCCCACTGCCGGTATTGTGCATAAATACAAAAGCCGTGTGTTACTCATTGTTAATGGCAGTTGCGCCATTCATTGCCGTTATTGCTTTAGACGACACTTTCCTTATGCCGATAATCAATTAAACCGTCGACAATGGCTAGAGACGTTACAATACGTGCAGCAGCGCCCAGAAATTAATGAAGTAATTCTAAGTGGTGGCGATCCACTTTCTAGCAGCGATGCCCGCTTGTTTGATTTAATCAGTGCAATTGAAGCCATACCTCATGTTAAACGCCTGCGCATACACTCGCGTCTTCCTATCGTCATTCCAGATAGAGTCACACCTGAACTTGTACAGCGTTTACAAGCGAGTCCGCTAAACATCGTGATGGTGGTTCATGCTAATCACGGGAATGAAATCAGCCTTGAAGTGGGTGCTGCACTCAATACTTTATATCAAGCAGGGATTCATATTCTAAATCAAAGCGTGCTATTGAAAGGCGTAAATGATGACGCGCAAAGCCTCATTCATTTAAGCGAGCGCCTATTTGATGTTCATGTGCTCCCCTATTACCTGCACCTGCTCGACCCTGTGATTGGCGCTCATCATTTTGATGTGCCAGAATCCATTGCTACTAACTTGATGCAAAAAATCCAAACTGAACTGCCCGGCTTTTTAGTCCCTAAGTTGGTTCGGGAGGTGGATGGGCACGCATCTAAAACCAGCATTCATTATTAATTTCTCGCGTATAAAAAAGCGCTTTCGCCCTTTTAAGTTGCCTTAAATTTACAAGGGCTTTATTTTTGTCGAGCTTTGGTTGTTACTGCTTTAAAGTATTTTATGTGGTATCCGCTCAACCATTAACAGATAAAAATCCTAGCAAAATACTAGCTATGCAGGTGGCGTATTCTCACATACAGAGCTACGAATAATAATTATTTATCTTTATGTGGCAATGAATTAATCCCGTAAATCAAATATCATTCCGCAGTTTAACCTCCATTATTCTCCTTTCATGATGCCAAATACGCCAACTTGTTAAAAAATAACCACTTTCTATACTCAGAAATTGGCGAAAAGGTTAGTTAGTTATTACTATTTATTCTAAAACCCATAATGGAGAAAGGAGAGTGTGGATTTACTGCCCACTGCACACCATACTTATGCATAGAGGAACTCATCTTGATGGCTGTAATTAACGAGAGGGCTGTCATGGACGGACTAAATAGCAATATCAAAATTTCAGTCCCAGAGATTCAGCAAAACCGTTTAAGCTTTTGTGATAACTCAATCAGTGGGTTTGAAGCATGGTGTAAAAAGCTGCCTATGGGCAATATTGGCGCAGCGGCTAAATTACTATTTCAAGCAGGTAAAGAACTCAATCAAACTGAACTCAACTCAGCTCTACGCTATAAGATGTTAGAGATAATGCGTACTCAGGTGTATACCATTTGTGAGTTACTCAGTAAGCGATACTTAAATCAGTCTGTCATTCTTAACGATAATGAATTAAAAATTGTAAAACTTGCTCAGACACTTCAAAACCAATTAGCCACAGGGTACAAACATATTATCCTAGAGCTGGCGAATACGGCCTCTAAAAAGAAAAACCACACACCAAAATTGTTAACTTTCGCCATTCACAGGGCCATTAGCGATATTAACCAAACACTTCTTCGTGCGTTTCAACTTTACAGTTCAGCGCCTAAAAATGCTTGGTTAGACTTACACCAATTATACGCCCTGGCTGAATCTAAAAATCTTCAGCTGCATGAAGTAAAAGATAGTCAAACTAAGTTTCGCGCCAACTCCAGCATTTTTGATGTATACACTCGTGCACTGTTACTAGGAAGCAGCAAGCCAAATCAATTACGCCAATCGGAACAGGCAAATTTGTTTGCGGCTACTGAGCTATGGAGCAACTTACTAAAGCTTTCAACGATTAAAGATACGCAAGCCCAGTTCCTTTACGTACAAAATAATGATCGCGCCCCCATCTACCGCTCTTTAGTAAAGTCAGTCCCATCTGGGGCTATACGTACCTTTGATACAACCGAATTAGTCAGCGCCTTGCAAAAGAGCCTATACGCAGAAAAAGTCAAAATAACCATTCCGGGAAATTTATCCAGTGGGTTAATTAACCACTTATTGCATGCTTGGGGCGGCATGAAAGAAAGAAGTTTCCGCCGCATGAAATCTAGTGGTCAAGTTAATTTAGCCATTGGCTTTCTTTCATCTCATTATTTTTGCGCGAAAGAAAAAAGTTTTACCTATTTACTGCAAAAGTGGCATCTAGACTTAGCAGAAAACAAACAAGCTAAAGTCAGTGAAGATATTTGGGATAATAGCTTTGATGCTGGCAACCTATTTACAGGCAACTCAGAAGACATTGAATTTGATAGCGTTGGCTTTTTAGACAAGAATGCCGCAGACCAAGAAGACTCCGGCCCTAAAGGTAAAAATGTTAATGCTCTTATTATTAATACCAGCCCCGGTGGGTATGGTATCAGCTTGAGTAATCCTCCAGCATCCATGCAAACCGGTGAGCTTGTTGCGATAAAAGAGCCAAAGGTGAAAGACTGGTGTATTGGTAGTATTCGTTGGATTCGCACCTTACAGAACCAACCTGCTCAAATTGGGATTGAGCTATTAGCACCAAAAGCAGAGCCTGTTGCCGTTAGGCTACTTAATAAAACAGGTGAACACGGAGAATTCATCAGGGGCATTCGTATCCCTGCGTTTTTAGCGGCTGGGCAAAAGGAAACTCTCGTTTTACCGACCATCCCTTTTAAAGTGGGCAGTAAAGCTGAGATGGCAGATGACCGAATGCAGCAGCGCATTCAATTAACCAAGCATCAAAGTGTATCGAGAAGCTTTGTTCAATATGAGTACCAGTCCCTCACTCAAGTATCCTCTGACACCCAAGAAAGCAGTCAAGACAACCAAGATGAATTTAAGTCTATATGGGATAAACTTTAATCAACAACACCTTGATGGTTATTTTCCGATCAAAATTAAGGTATTCCCTCCGTAAACGGCTAATTTCCTCTGATAAACGGTACACATTTACATTAAAAGCCAAAGTTAACACTTAAAGCCTAGCCTGCAAGGCGCTATAATCTGCCGCCTAACTAATTATAATAAAAGGCATAGGCTCACATTTATGCAGGCTAAAGAAGCGATACGTTTGCTGATTTGTTCAGAATCTCAGCAAGAAGCTGAAACAGTAACCAGCCTGTTACGTAACTCTGGATACCCAACACGAGCCCACCTAATCGAAAACATTGATGGCCTTAAAGCCAAGTTGAACGATCAAGTGTGGGATGTGTGCTTATGCTACCTTGAAATGGAACACCTTTCGGGAAAAACGGTACTGAATGAAATTCAGGGGCAAGGCAAGGATATTCCCACTATCTTTCTGCACGATGAAATAGACAGTATTCAAGCTGAAAAAGCCCTGAAATCAGGTGCCGTAGATCTAGTCCCATCTGGTGAATACAACCATATTTTACAAGTTGTACTACGCGAAGTTAAAAACCTTCACATGCGCCGAGAGTTACGTGAAGCGGCAGCATTGTTGCGTGAATCAGAAAAGCGTTGCCAAGTCCTTTTAGAAAGCGCCAAAGATGCCATTGCCTATATTCAAGATGGCATGCACCTATTTGCAAACGAAAGCTATGCCAAAGTTTTTGGTTACGAGGATGCGGATGATTTATTAACCATCCCCTTAATGGACATGGTTTACAGCAAAGACCAAGGTCGCTTTAAAATATTCCTAAAAGATTTTAATGCAGGCAAGGCCCGTAGCGCAGAATTTCAGTGCAAAATGTTAGACGTTGCAGGTAAAGACGTAGACAGCCGCATGATGTTTGCACGCGCCACTTATGAAGATGAGCCCTGCGTACAAGTTATGATTCGCGCCAATTCAGATAACTTTGAATTAGAAGGTAAGCTTAAGCAAATTAGCTCGCAAGATTTGTTAACCGGCTTATATAACAAACACTACTTTAACGAAAAATTAGCTGACGCTGTTGACCAAGCGGTTATCAGCGGTTCTCACGGAGCCATTGCTTACATCAATGTTGATGCTTTTGGTAAGTGCAAAGGAGAAGTGGGCATTGAAGGGGCCGACATGGTGGTGTGTGACATTGGCCACCTAATACGCAGCAAGTGTCGTGAAGAAGATTTAGTCGCGCGTGTCGGTGAAGACTGCTACGGCATTTTACTGCATGAAAGCAAATCCGAGCAGGCCATTGGTTTTGCCGAACATATCCGTAAAGCCGTTGAAGAGCACCTTGTAGCCGTTGATCAACGCACAGTGCAAGTCACGTGCAGTATCGGTTTGGCGTTAATTAATGAAAGCTCGCGCTCACCAAAAGAAGTGCTCGAACATGCTCATGAAGCCAGTTATTACGTTCGAAAATTAGAAGGTAATGAAAAAGGCAACGGCGTATACCTATACAACCCAGCTGAGCTCGCTAACACTGACAGCGAACGCCTAGAAGCCAAGCTGTTAGACGCCATAAAAAACAACACACTGAAGTTACTGTTCCAGCCAGTCATCAACTTACGTGATGAAACCGGCGAGCATTATGAAACTCTATTACGTTTAGTTGATACTGACGAAACCGATATATCGCCACAAGAGTTCTTAGCCGATGTATCACCGGAGCTTAGGCGCAAATTGGACCGCTGGGTTATCCTAAACGCCGGCAAGCGTTTGGCACAACAGCGTGCTCAAGGTAATGACACACGTTTATTTATTAATTTAACCAATGAATCCTTAATTGATGAAACCCTCATCCCTTGGATTCAAAAACTATTGGCTGCGTCTAAACTACCGCCTCATTCTATTATTTATCAGTTCACCGAAGCTGACGCCATAAGCCACTTGAAACAAGCTCATTCCATGACCCGCTCCATGAATAAACTGGGGCATAAAATTGCTATTTGTCGATTTGGTTCCGCCATTGACCCATTTAAATTATTTGATCATGTTCATACAGATTATGTGAAAGTGGATGGCTCGTTCACGCAAGAATTGAACACTGAAAAAGGCATGGACGGCTTAAAAACCCTATTAAGCAGCATAAGTGAACATGAAAAAGCCTCTATTGTGCCTTTTGTTGAAAACGCCAATATTGTTGCTCAACTGTGGACCAGCGGTGTGAACTTTATTCAAGGGTATTACTTAAGTGGGCCAAGCACCCAAATGAATTACGAGTTTAGCGACGACTAAAACCGTTAAACTGCCATTTTGTAGAATGGGTTTGGCACAAGCTTAACCCTACTTTTTTTAATAGGGTTATAATTGCGCTCTAACCAGTTTCACTTATGCCACTTAAAGAAAGCCGCTCCAACAAAGTGAAACGTTATATATCATCGCGATCACGAATTCCCAATAGATACAGCACACCATCTAAACCCAATGTTGAGATAGCTTGTTCAGCGTTTTGACGCACTAAAGGCTTAGCACGGAAGGCAATACCTAAACCTGCTTTGCTGAGCATGGGTAAATCGTTAGCACCATCACCTACGGCTATGGTTTGCTCTAAAGAGATGCCTTCACTTTTAGCAATTTCTTCTAACAAAAGAGCTTTGCGTTCGCCATTTACAATGGTGCCAGTGACGTTGCCCGTAACCTTGCCATCCGCGATTTCAAGCTCGTTGGCGTGTACATAGTCAATGCCCAATTTGTTTTGCAAAAACTGACCAAAATATTGAAAGCCACCGGATAAAATAGCGGTCTTATAACCCAACTTTTTAAGGGTAGAAACCAAACGCTCTGCCCCTTCTGTCACCGGTAGTCGCGCGGCAATTTGCGCTAATACGGATTCGTCTAGGCCTTTTAATAGCGCAACACGACGCTTAAAGCTTTCGTTGAAGTCGATTTCACCACGCATGGCGCTCTCGGTTATGGCAATAACCTCATCACCTACTCCAGCTTCTATGGCTAACTCATCAATTACTTCGGCTTCAATTAATGTGCTGTCCATATCAAAGGCCACAAGACGGCGATTACGACGGAATGGACTATCCGCCTGCATGGCGATATCCACCCCTAGATCACTGGAGATCTGTAAAAACTCAGCGCGCATCGCGGCTTGATCAACATATCCACGTACTGAGAATTCAACACTGGCCTTATTGGCCCCTTGGCTGTCGTCCTCAAGTGCTATACGGCCAGATAAACGTGAAATGTTATCGATATTTAACTCATAGCGGGCCACTACTTCGGTAACACGAGCTATGTGTTCAGCGGTCAGCTTGCGTGCTAGTAACGTGATGATGTGCCTTGGTTTGCCTTGAGCAGCAACCCAATTGTTGTATTTTTCGGTTGAAACTGGGGTAAAACGCACCGACATACCCAATTCATAGCTGCGAAACAACACATCTTTTAATACGGGGGCCGATTCTGAACTACTGGGTAGCTCAGCGAGAATGCCCAATGAAAGGTTGTCGTGGATTTCTGCTTGGCCAATATCCAATATATTTACGCCATATTGGGCCAAAATCTCCATAATACTGGCGGTTACACCAGGCTTATCTTCACCACTGACTTTAATCAGAACAACTTCTTTCACTTGGGCACCTTGTCTTAAAATGATTACAGCTGGTTAGCGTGGGCTTTTAGCTCAGCAACCGCTGCACGTAGCTCTTCGACTAGGTCTACGGTTTCATGGTTAGAAAGTGCGCGAGCACGGTCTTTAGACATGGTGAATAGTCCTTTTTCTAATAGGGCTACTTTCTCTTCTAAAAGCTTTTTAGTATCGCTCATGGTGTCCACCTAAGGTTGGTTTAAGGCAAGCTGCCAACTTAAAAAGGCCGCTATGATAAACTATTTGTGCCCCATGCGTGAGGGCCGATATCAATTTTTGTTTTTTTAACTATAGATAAGCCAAGCGGTAGGCGCACTGTGCAATAACCGATATTATTGGGGCTTATTTTGTAACTGATCCATCTGCCATGACATTATTAGAAAAAAACTGGCCTTTAAGTGTTCGTGCTCTATTCATTTGCCTTTTACTTGCCCTATTTGCCAGTTTAATTATTGGTCTACCTATTACCCGCTCGGCGGTTGAACACTTAGAGCAGCAACAATCTCAACTGCGACAAACCCTAACAAAGCAAGTTAGCTTGCAGTCTGCCGAAGCCATTTTCAGCCAAGATTTACTCAGCCTAAATGTGATTCTGGCGGCAATCACCGAAGACAGGAGCGTACATTACGCGGCTGTTTATAACTTAAACAATGAGCTCATGGCCGAGCAGGGCAGCACCAATGACACTCAAAGCCAGCCTATTAGTATTCAACACCAAAACGAAGTAATTGGCTTATTAGAGATTCAATTAGATGATACGACTATTGCTCAGCGCACATGGCAGCTTTATGGATTATGGATCGTCGTTAGCTTATTTTTTGTCATATTAAGCAGCTTAATTGGTTGGTTAATTGGTCGTACCCTTGGTCGCAAGCTTCAAGTTAGCCAATATGAGCTAGAACACCTTGGTGCCATTAAACAAATCACCGAGCATCAATCTGGTGAATTTAACGACCTATCAAAAGCGCTAAAAAAACTGCACGACACCACCACTTTGCAGAAGGTTACTCATCATGCACTCTCCCGTTATATGCAACCTCAGCTCACCCCTAGCTGGCAACACAGACAACTGGTAATTGAAACCGATTACACCCAAGGGGCGGTATTATTTTTTAAACTGGCCAACCTTGATCAAGCCCAACAAGAACTGGATAAAACTGAATTAGCCAGCTTATTAGAACACCATTACTCCGTTATTCAGCAAGCGGCCAAGCTTTACAATGGTTGCGTTACACACTATGAGCACAATGGCATCATGGTCTTGTTTGATCAGGAGCAAAACGACGACAAACATAGCTTTCACGGTATTTGCACGGGTTTACTGGTTTTAGGCTTATTGAAACAACTTAATGAAGATAGAAGCAAACAAGGGCTACACAACGTAGACTTCCAACTGGCACTGCACTGCGGCGATATATTAACTCGACGCTTCCCTAATACCGCTCAAGTAGATACCAAACCTTGGCTAGCCATGAATAACGACAAAGAAGCCTGCCACGGCGCAGCTTTGTTATGCGAGCAAAGTGAAGCCAATGCTCTGCTGGTGAGTAAGTCCGCCATTGAAAGCGGCCAGTTGGCAGGGCAACTTAGTATGCAGAAACATCATAACCTCATTCAACTTAATGGCTCTGAGCCTGTAGTGAGCTACTGGATAGAGGCTTTTATACCAAATTATCAAGCTTTGATTGAGCGACAAGTTGAGCACCTTGCGCACAACTATCCAAAGCAAATTAGGTAAAGTTTATGAAGTCTATTTGGATCTGGCCCTTCCTATGTTAGAATAATAAGCATTCTCATTAAAAGGATGCTGCATAAATGCGCCCATTTTTACTCGTCTTTGGTTTAATACTTACCATTAATAGTTCGTTTGCTGACACGGTTAATATTTATTCTTTTCGCCAACCCTTTTTAATCGAACCTATTCTTGAACAATTCACTAAAGAAACGGGTATTAAAACCAAAGTCGTATTTGCTAAAAAAGGCCTGATCCAGCGCTTGCAACGTGAAGGAAAATTAAGCCCAGCCGACGTGGTACTAACCTCTAATTTTGCAAAATTATTAGAAGTAAAAGAGTCTGGCTTAAGCCAACCCTTTGATGACAAAGTGATTAACCAACGAATTCCTGCTCAATTTCGCGACAGCGAACAACACTGGGTAGCACTGACCAAACGGGTGCGCAATGTGTATTCCTCTAAAGACCGCATCGGCAACATAAATATTAATTACGAGGACTTAGCCGATGCAAAATACAAAGGCCGCATTTGTACGCGCTCTGGTAAGCACCCTTACAACTTGGGTTTAATTGCTTCATTAATTGTTCATAACGGCGAAGTCGCTACTGAAAAGTGGCTGCATGATGTAAAAGCTAATCTCGCGCGTAAACCTCAAGGCAGTGACCGCGGACAAGTAAAAGCGATTAAAGAAGGTTTATGTGATCTATCACTGGGGAACAGCTACTACTTTGGCAAAATGCTACAAGACGAAGAGCAAATTCATTGGGCGAATGCGGTTAAGTTGAACTTCCCTAACCAAAATAATCGTGGCTCACACATTAATGTTAGTGGCGCTGCTATCACTAAATATGCCCCTCATAAGGCTCAAGCTCAAGCCCTATTAGAGTATTTAAGCTCAGATGCTGCTCAGTCTTTATATGCCGATTTAAACATGGAATACCCAGTTAAACCCGCAGTAGCACCATCTAAGCTAGTTCAAAGCTGGGGCGACTTTAAAGCAGATGACATTCCATTAGAACAAGTAGCAGCCAAGCGCAAAGCAGCCCTGCGCCTTGTAGATAAGGTCCAGTTTGACCTTTAAAACAGCTCACATCTGCACAATCAATTGTGCAGATGTTTTTTTATCTTTAAGTTCATTGCTTTATAATCGCCGCCATGGCCCAATCTAAAAAATTATTACCTTGCCTGACCCTCGGCATTTCACTGGTATTATTTACCCCAATTATCGCTCTGGTTTATCAGGGCTTTTTCAGTTCTGATGAAAACGATCATACGTTTAGCAATATATTAGATACGGTTGTTTGGCAGTACCTCTACAACAGTTTTACTGTAGTGTCGTTAACATTAATTTTTGCCTGCCTATTTGCCATTGCTCCTGCTTGGTGGTGTGCCCGTTATGAATTCAAAGGCCGCCGTTTTTTACAATGGGCCATGGTTTTCCCGCTGGCTATTCCTGCTTACATCAGTGCTTATATTTATACAAAGACTTTAGATTACGCAGGCCCAATACAGTCCACTTTACGGGACTGGTTTGACTGGCAAAGCCCTGATGACTATTGGTTTTTCGATATTCGATCATTAGCTGGTGCCAGCCTAATGCTGGCACTTGCACTATATCCTTATATTTATTTATTGCTGCGCTTTGGATTTGCCAAACAAAGTGACCACCTCGACCATGCTGCCCGTTTATTAGGTGCCAACTCTAAACAAGTATTTTTTAACATACGTCTTCCCATGGCACGCCCTGCTCTAGCGGTTGGCTGTACATTGGTGGCCATGGAAACCTTAGCCGACTTTGGTACCGTTCATTTATTTTCAATCAGCACGTTAACCACGGCCATTTATGATAGCTGGCTGGTCTATGGCAGCTTGTCCGGCGCAGCAAAGTTATCTTGTTTACTCTTAGCGTTTATTTTAGGTTTGAGTTTTTTAGAGCGTCAGCAGCGTAAAACCCAAAAACAATTTGAACCCAGAGGCCAGCAACCACTGCAACGCTTGCCGGTTACTCGGACTAAGAATATGAGTATATGGCTAGTATGTATGAGTATTCTAGCACTGGGGTTTGTGATTCCGGTTTTACACCTTGTGGATTATGCCTTCACTTACTTCAAGCAAAATTGGCAGGCTGATTTATTCAGCCACAGCCAAAATACCTTTGTATTGGCCGCTTTAGCGGCGCTAATTTGCATGGTGGTTGCATTACTGCTTAACGCCCAACTTAGGTTTACGACGTCTAAACTTAATCAAGTTGCCATCAGTTTAGGGTCTTTAGGATATGCCATTCCAGGAACCGTACTGGCCATTGCTATTTTAATCCCTCTTGGAGCGTTGGATTTAGGGCTACATGAGTTAATGACATGGGCAGGACAAGACAGCCTAGGTTTATTGTTCTCAGGTAGTGGCTTTGCTTTATTATTAGCATTTATGATCCGTTTTATTGCCATTGCCAATGGCAGCCTGCATAGCAGTTATCAACAAATCAGTCCCAATTTAGATTTAGCCGCCAGCACACTAGGCAAGCGTAAATTTGAAGTGTTCCGCTGGATACACGTTCCATTAATTCGCCCTATGGCGATCGCCGCTTTTTTATTAGTGTTTATTGAATGTGTGAAAGAATTACCTGCCGCATTGTTATTACGTCCATTTGATTTTGAAACCCTATCGACTTATGTGTATCAACACGCCAGTGACGATCAACTTGAACACGCGGCACTCGCCTCATTATTAATTATTGTTGTTAGCTTGTTACCCATTGCCTTGTTAAGTCGCACCCAGAGGATGCCATGAGTTCACCTGCATTAAATATTGAAGACTTAAGCGTATACCTACAAGGTAAAATCATTCTCAAGGATTTTACCCTCTGCCTCAATCAAGGCGAAATTCTGTGTTTGTTGGGTCCAAGTGGTTGCGGTAAAACGACAGCATTAAAAGCATTGGCTGGACTATTAGAGGCCAAACACGGCACCATACATTTATTTGACCAAGTGCTAAAACATAACCGTTTTGAGCTGCCACCGGAACAGCGTGACATTGGTTTTATATTCCAGGATTACGCCCTGTTCCCTCATATGAGCGTGGCGGATAATATTGGTTTTTCGCTCAAGTCTTTAAACAAAGAAGCGAGAAACACAACTATTCAACAAAACTTGGATCTAGTGAATTTAAGCCATCTAGGAGAACGCTTTCCTCATGAGTTAAGCGGTGGCCAGCAACAACGAACCGCTGTGGCTCGCGCATTAGCCAAACGGCCAAAATTACTCTTAATGGATGAGCCTTTCTCAAATATCGATAGCCAGATTAAATACAAGCTAATGGCCGAACTAAGAGAGATTCTCAAGCAATCGCAAATCACCTGTATTTTTGTCACTCACAGCAAGCAAGAAGCGTTTCATTTTGCGGATAAAACGGCCATCTTAAATAACGGTAAAATTGAGCAAGTGGATAACACCCAAGTTATATTTGAGCGCCCTAAAAACACATTTGTTGCTCAATTTATGGAGGCTGGAAATTTAATCGAAAGCAAGCACATTCCTGCTGCATTATTTTTACAGCCGATTAAGAATGAAGCATCCGATGATTGGTTATTATTACAAGAAAATGGCTTTAAATTAGTTGATGAGTCAGTAGGTGTTAAAGGCTTGGTTATAGACAGTGTGTATATAGGTCACAGATACAGAAACCACATTCAATGCGATGGCTTTAAGTTGTGGTTAGAAACCTTGCAAGCGCTGAACACTGACGAACATATTAACATTCAATATCAATTGACACCGTTAGTGCTTGCCAATAACGCGTAAATCAGAAGCAGGCTCGATTCTTATTTTTATTTTTTGAGCCTGAATCATTTACTACAAAACCGTATTAGCCAGATAGAGCATTAAGCATTCCAAGCATTTCATCTTTAAGATGCAAACGTTGCAGTTTCAAACCATCAAGATATTGGTCTGATGTGTTCTCCACCCCTTGCTCTATACGATGAATATCTTTATCTAAGTCATGATATTCATTAAATAAACGGTGGAAATGCATGTTGTTGATTTTTAAGTCGTGGATTAGTTCTTTATGCTCTGGAAGCTCATTGGCTAAACTGTGATTTTCAATTGGCATTTTTGTAACCCTCTGTTATGAGTTTTAAAACCTTATGTCTTCATTCTAAAACTCATATCAAGCTAGCTCTTGATTTGCATCAAGAAAGCCGTAAATGGGGTAAGCTATTTAAAAAGAATAATTGGCCCCTATAGTGATATTTCTTCCTATAATTGGACTATATTCCTTTAAGTAACTTACATGGTTACGACCAAATTGATCAGTTATATTGTAAGCTTTTAAATACAGTTTCACGGATTCATGGTCATCTAAACTGAATTCGTAAGACCCATAAGCATTCACAACATAATAATCTGCACTGCTACTTTCATTCTCCGCCACATCCGACTGTTGCGCATAGTATTTTACATCCGCCGATACTTGCCAGTGGGTTTGAACAAACTTAAAGCCAGTACTACTGGTGAATGGCGGAATACGTGGCAGGTTTTTATTAACCCCTTCTTTAAGTCGTGCTTGCACAACATCCCCACGTACAAACCACTTCCAATCGTCTGTTAGTTCATGATCGAATTGCCATTCGGCACCAGTAAACCGTGCATCTCGCTGTTCATGTCGGTACACAGGATCACCATGATTTGGGTCTACTAAGTTTTTAAGCTCATTATAAATATAACCATCGAAGTCATAATAATAAACCGCACCTTGCAGCTGGTAGTGCTCCCCTTGTTGTATCCACGTTACATCCACACTGTATGCTGTTTCTAAGTCCAGATCCCCGTTATCCAATTGAAAACTGAACGTAGCATGATGATCACCATTCCAATACAACTCATCTGCACTGGGTGCTCTTTGTGAGCGAGAAACACTCACCCCTAGTTTGTCTTTATCAAAACGCCACGTCATAGCGGCACTTAACGAAGCGGAGTTAAATTGTTTGTCATCATAATAACTGGCGGTTTGACGGTAAGATGTACGAATGGATGTAGGGTCCGCTTCAATAGTACGCTGATCGATACGGGCCCCTAACTCTAAAATGCCCAAGGCCCAGTCACGCTCCATTACCCAAAACATGCCTAAATCTTGAGTCTGGGTTAGTGGCATTGGCGTATCATGGGCAAACAAGTAACCTCCGTTCAAGCCATTGGTTAAGTTTACTCCTTGGGCACCGTCCCAACTTACCTGACTGTAATCCGGAATGGCTGTGCAGCCTCCATGGTCGTGACACACTTGCAAGTCCTGCCATGCCCAATGCACACCAAAACTGGCTTGCCACAAGCCCAAATTAGGCATACTAAGTGTGGTTTTGAATTCGCTCGCTGTTTTGTTAAACAAACCCACAGCGATGTCACCCAAGTACTCCCCATGTTGGTAATCAATATAAGTGAATTGGGTTTTCACCTCTTGGATACCCTTAATGGGGGAATACACGATACTTTGCCCGTCTAAACGAACTTGGCTTGGGTTAACGCTTGCGCGATCATTATCAGGGTTAGGTACCCCATACTCGTAATCCAGCACCGACAACGCAATTCCATGTGCATTACCATTGTCTGACAGGTAATTCACACCAAGGTTAGCACCTTGGCTATCGCTAGCCGTATTTTCAATAGTAGTGCCATTCCCTGCTTTGAAATTGTCACTGCTGCGATTAAAACCATCCAAATGCACAACCCATTGATCCTGAGCGGCATCTAAACTAGCTTTAACCTTCGTACCTGCATCAACACTACTAAACGCACTTTCAACGTGGCCATGCCAAGGCTCCAAGGCTGGGTATTCATGAAAACGGGCGTCAGCCATGTTCACTACTCCACCCATGGCACTGCTACCATAGCGCAAGGTGTTTGGGCCATAGATCACTTCTATTTGTTTTGCATTGGCTGCATCCACCATGGGCGCATGATCACTGCTCATGGCGGAAACATCGGCGCTATCGGTGCCATTAATGGCCATTTTCACACGGTTTCCGCCAAGGCCACGAATCACTGGTCGCCCGACACCGGCACCAAAGCTGGCGTTAGAAATACCAGGCAAGCTGGAAAGAATATCTCCTAAGGTATCGCCGTTTTGCCCATGAATGTCATCTTCATTCATAATTTGAATAGGTTGGGCTACGTCATTCAAGGCTTGCCCCGATGCCGTTACCCGAACTTCTTCTAGTACAACTTCTTCTGAAAATGCATGACTGCCTCCTATCAGCACAAGGCTGATAGAAGCACAGAAAATGGCATGGATTAATCGATTAATGCTCATGCTCACCTTCTTCTATTTCATGGAAGATAACCATGTTATGCACATCATTTACGGTTAAATCAAAGCGTTCATGGACGTGGTAGCCACTTGGGTTACTCTCGACGTCATCCACATCAATTTCATAACCTTGTTGGACGCTGTTATCTACAACAATGGCGGTTTTAGCAGCGACCGCCATGATCAAATCACCACATTCAGTTGCACTAGATTCATCTAATACAATATTTTTTAAGGCTTCGCCTTCGTGGTTAAGTACTGCAAAATGTCCATTTTCACTCAGTGCTAAAACATCTTGAGATTCACTATCAAGTTGTAAGTCACAAATATTTTGTGAGAAATCATGAGTTACGTCTTGTGAGCCTGTCACTAATTGAATGTCACCCGTTGTTTCATCTAATTCTACGATGGCATAGTTACTGGTACTGGGTTCATACCCTACAATGACACCCCCTTTTGCTCGCCACTGATAGTTTGCCCCTGTGCCATCTAACGTAAGTACTGAGTCTGTAAAGGTATGCTCGGTTTCGCTTTCTTCGATGACTAGGGCAACAGAGCCTGCTTCACAGGCTACTACCACTAGCTCACCGGTTTGACCGTGACCACTTGGGTTAGCACATGTAAAGTTGGTTTCCTCGGTTGTACCTTCATAAAGCAAAGCATCTACACCATCAAAAAGCAGTTTAAGGTCATGCTCTTCATCTAAAATAAGTGCTGGATACGTTTCCACCACAGACAAATCAGATGTACCTTCAGAGGCATCTGTGATGGTTTCAAGGTCATCATATGCCACAAAGACAGAGCTACCAGAATCCAGCATCGAAAAGTGACCATTGGTGGTGATCACTTGGCTTGCGGTAAGAGAAAAATCAATAACATGAGCTTCCTCTTCATGTTCACCTTCCTCATGCCCTTCTTCCTCATGTTCACCCTCTTCCTCATCTTCATGTAAGCCATGAACAAAGTTAACGGTGTCGCTAGCAAGTACGGCGCTATAAGCACCAGTTTGGCTAAGCACTAAGGTTGCGCTATTGTCTGCAGCTGCATCATCCAATGCTTCCAGCTCGCCTTCTTCAAGTAACGATAACGTACTGGTATTGGCTTGCGACACGAGGATCGAGATTTCATGATCATGTTCATGCTCATCATCTATCTCATTGTTGCTATCATCACTACTTCCACAACCAGTTAGCGCCAAGGTAGCAATGCTTACCCATAGTAAATTTTGATTAAATACTTTCATTTTAAAATTCTCTAAATCTTTATATATAACGTAACGTCCAACTGACAACAGCCGATGAATTTATTGGACACTACAAAACGGCCCGTCTTCACGAGCCGAACTCAAATAACAGACACAACAAGACTGCGTCTTAATTTAATGATGCATAGGATTTAAAGAGAGGTTGGGGGCGCGCGGGCTTGTTGTTTTTCAAGTTGAGATAACACCAAAGAGACTGGGGTAAAAGTATGCTGCTCTATGGCTTGTTTTGTGGCGTTGCATTCTGTGGTGTCTGTAGTAGTGGCTGCACTGCCATCCAACACAAACATGGGGCAATCCATCGTATGGTGGTGATCTAATAACTGATCATGCACCAACTGCAAGCTGCCACTAATTAAGATAACCAGTGTCAGCACAGATGCAAACATAGCATTATGTTTACGCAGCTTTTGTAATAGATAGGATTTCATGGGCCCAATGATACTTTTTACGCCACATTGCATCAATGAATAAACCATGGCTTATGTGTAAAGGATTGTAAGGATTCCCTATTTATAGCCACTTAGGCTTGAATATTACTTATTGATCAACCTATGAGTTAGATTTATAACCTAAAGATAAGCCTTCCCACTAGCCCTCATATTTACGCAATAGACTATCCTAAAGCCAGCACTGACAGACTCAGTCAAACTATGCTTTACTCAGCGTCCTTATTTTTATGTACATAAACCACATGACAGCCAAACAACCTAGTCGTTTAGAATTTATCTGCTTAATGGCCGCCCTTATGTCCATGGTGGCTCTATCCATTGATGCCATGCTTCCGGCGTTAAATATAATTGGCGCAGACTTATCAGTTATAAACCCTAATGATAACCAGTTGGTTATCTCTATGATTTTCCTAGGTATGGGTCTAGGCATGATCTTTTATGGCCCTATCTCTGATTCTTTTGGCCGAAAGAATGCCATATACCTTGGTACGGGTATTTTTTTAGTCGGTTGTTTGATTTCAATTTTTGCACAAGATTTTGACCAAATGTTATTTGGTCGAGTATTACAAGGGTTTGGCGCGGCCTCTTCACGGGTGGTCACTATTGCCATTATGCGTGATAAATACGAAGGCCCAGAAATGGCCAAAGTTATGTCACTCATGATGATGGTATTCATCATGGTGCCTGCCCTTGCCCCTTCTGTTGGTCAAATACTTTTAATATTTGCTGACTGGCATTGGATATTCATTTTATTATTTGTGTTTGCGCTTGTATCTACCCTTTGGCTACACCTGCGTCAAGAGGAAACCTTAACCCCAGATAAGCGCATCGCCTTTTCATTTAAACAAATTAAATTAGGCATGTTAGAAACCCTTAAGCATCCTGAGTCCCGCACCTATACGTTAGGAGCTGGCATCATGTTTGGTGCGTTTATTGGTTATCTCAGTTCGTCGCAACAAATTTTGCAAATACAATACGAAACTGGCCAATTATTTTCGCTGTATTTTGGAGTGCTTGCCTTAGCCGTTGGTTTTTCATCGTTTGCCAATTCTAAATTAGTCATGCGAATGTCCATGCAAACCCTATGCATAATGGCTCTAGCGGTTATTTTAGCGGCATCTATTTTGTTTTTAGTATATGCACAATTCAGCCAAAGCCATCCGGGGCTTTTAAGCTTTATGCTATATATGATGTTGACGTTTTTCTGCTTTGGCATTTTGTTTGGCAATTTCAATGCTCTTGCCGTACAGCCGTTAGGACACATTGCGGGTGTGGCAACTTCGGTGATTAGCACCGTTCAAATGCTGATATCGGTTGTTGTGGGCACCTACATAGGCCAGCAATACAACGGCACCGTCATTCCTATGGTCATAGGTTTTATTGCCGCCAGTGGCATAACATTAGCTCTATTAATTTGGATAAGAAAAAAGCAAGCTAACAACTGATAAATACATAAATGCCAAATAAAACAGCCCAAAATAATTTCTCTGGCTGTTTTATTTGGCATTTATATTTGTTCTATCTTGTTACTGTGCTGCGTCTAAAATCTTTTGCTGAAAGGCGTGCTGAAATGCATCGTGAACCATTTCTGGGGTGGGTACATCATCACTTTTAACGAGGATAATCACAGATTGTGCATAGACTCGTGCATCCCCTCTAGGGTGAACGGTAATATGCCCGTCTTTATCTATGTAGGCCATCGGTGTCCCAACTCCTGCCCTTAACATAGCCGATACAACATCAGCCCATAACTCCCCTTCTAGCCACATGCTGTAGCGCTCTGGGTGATCATCTTTACGGGTGAACATATCTTCGATCACAACTTCACTGCCAGGAGCATCCATGGCCCGCACCAATATTTCTGGGTAAGAGCGAATTGGGCGTAAAATGGATTTCACTTCTAAGTCGAACATACGCTTTCGGTTATTATCTTCGACACACTCAACAAGGGTAATATGTCCAAGATGTTGCTCAGATAACCGATAAGCAATATCAAAACTAATACTGTCACTGTCGGCGTGGTACTCATCCTGAGCAAGCACTAAAATATGTTTGGCTCGCTTAGCTTCTGCACGCAGTAGGTCGTGATCGTTATTACCATTTCCCAATACATGGCGCACCCCTAAATCTTTCAGTTGCGCAGGCAAACCACTTGTATACAAGGTATTTAACAGCAATATACCCACATCCGTATAATCATCATCTTCACGAATTTGTGTCACTAATCGCTCAAAGAATTTATCAGCATTATATTTTGGGGCATTAATTATTAGTATGTGGTTTTCCATATTCCAATCCCATAAACCTGAGCGAATGCGCTCATTACGAGCAATACGATAATCGACGTAATCTCGAATTAAAAACGTCACCATCGTAATCGCAGCCATGAATATCAATATTATGGTGGACATTTGTCCTGCCATTGTTTTTGCGCTTAAATCCCCATAGCCAACTGTGGTAATGGTTGTCAAAGTTAACCATATTGCCTGCCATAAGGTTAACGACTCGAAGCCCATCATAGCGACAACATGCAGTACCACCAACAGTAAAACAGTGGCTATTGTGCGTTTAATTTTACGCAAAATTCGTGCATCTGAGCCAACTAAATGGCGATCAGCACTTGTTGGTTCGGTCTTTTTAAATGGTTGGATTATCATAGAAAAAACTGATTGGAGGACGTGACTACTATGGCATACTTTTCAAGCGAAACTCAAGCCTAACTGCCATCAAAAGCATATCAAGTTAAACACGTAAAGCCCAAGACGGCTATTCAGTTTCAGGCTACAATTATAGCTATCTACGCCCTGCCTAAGTGAGTTAAGGAAATACCATGTGGTCAGACTTACCTGCTTCGTTAAATGACTTTTCCACTAAACGTCAAAGCATCTTTTCACAATTGGTCTCTAAACACCCAGAGCTTAATCCAAGCCTTGAAAATAACTCTGTACTTAAAACCCTCACGTTAAGTGATTATGTGTTTACCAGTTTTAATCACTTCCCTGATATTGCTAGCCAGTTGTTTAACAATAAGTTTCTAACTGAGCCACTTGACTGCTGCGAAATTGAAAAACAGTTACAGCAATTATTAAATCAATGTACAGACGACAACCAACTGTACAAAACATTAAGAGAATTTCGTCGTTTACACCAAATGCGCTTAATTCACCGTGATATCAACCGCTTAAGTAGTCTGCCAAGCATGCTATTTGAATTAACCCAGCTAGCTGATATGTGCATTCGCTGTACGGTTGAATGGCTAAATGAACGATTACAAGCTCGATACGGCCAGCCCGTAGCTAAAAAATCAAAAGAGCCTCAGTCGTTGATTGTTATTGCCATGGGTAAACAAGGCGCGGGGGAGCTTAACCTATCAAGCGATATCGATTTAATTTTTGTATTTGCAGAAAACGGTGAGACTCAAGCAATAGACGGGCAAAAAAGTATTTCTAATCAAGAATATTTTACCAAGCTCGGACAAGCATTAATTCAAAGCCTAGATAAAGTTACCGCAGACGGGTTTGTATATCGTGTTGATATGCGCTTACGCCCTTATGGTCAGTCTGGCCCCCTTGTTATGAACCTTAACTCCATTGAAAACTACTACCATGATCAAGGCCGCGACTGGGAACGCTACGCCATGATCAAAGCGCGCGCTGTGACAGGGGAAGCCCATCATATTAATGAACTCATGCAGATATTGCGTCCATTTAGTTATCGTAAATATGTGGATTTTAGCGCATTTGAATCCTTACGAGACATGAAGTCACGCATTCGCCAAGAAACCGTTCGTCGCAACCTAGGCAATAATGTGAAACTAGGCAGTGGCGGGATTCGTGAAATAGAATTTATTGCTCAGGCATTTCAATTAATTCGTGGCGGACAAGAATCCGAACTACAGCAACCTAATATTTTTAAAGTGTTTCAATTCCTTGAGGCAAACGAATACCTGCCTTTTCAAGCGGTACAAGATCTACTAGCCGCCTATCACTTTTTAAGAGAGACCGAACACGCCATTCAGGGCTTAAACGATGAGCAAAGCCAAACCCTTCCCATGGATGAATTAAATCAAGCTCGTATTGCTTGTTACATGGGCTTTACTGACTGGTCGAGTTTTTTAATCAAACTTGATACCCAGCGTGAAAAAGTCATGCTGCACTTTGAACACATTGTGGCTGAGGAAGAAGAAACTAACCAGCAGACCGATCTAGAAAGCTGGCGACATATTTGGTTTCAAAGCCCAGAAGATGACTTGGGCGACGACCCACTCAATACCGCGCAATTGCAAGCCACCTTAGAAAACCTAAGAAACTTGGCTGAGCATAAAATGCAAGCCATTGGTAAACAGCGGCTAGATAAAGCAATGCCCCTTTTACTTAAAGCCTTATGGGAAAGCCAGCATCCTCAACAAACCCTAGAGCGACTGGTTCCACTTATTGAGGCAATTCTACGACGCACAGCATACCTAGTATTACTAAGTGAAAACCCTAACGCCTTACAACAGCTAGTGCGCTTATGTGAAGCCAGTCCGTGGATTGCCAAAAGCATTACCCAATCCCCCATTTTATTAGATGAGCTTTTGCATCCAGCCCACCTTTATAACCCTAGCGATAAAGCCACCTTAAAAGCTGACCTTGAGCAAAGGCTATTACGCATAGAGCCACAAGATTTAGAAGAACAAATGGACACCTTAAGGCACTATGCCAGTGCCCATAAGCTGCAAATCGCCGCCAGTGATATAACTGGCGTACTACCCTTAATGAAAGTAAGTGATCACCTAACGTGGCTTGCCGAAACAATTTTAGAAAAAGCCCTGTGGCTTGCATGGGAGCAAATGGTGGATAAATACGGCTATCCAAGTAACACTCAAAACGAAGCCGTCACTACCCCTGAATTTTTAATTTTAGGTTACGGTAAATTAGGCGGTATCGAGTTAAGTTACGGCTCAGACCTCGACATGGTTTTCCTGCACAACGGCACCCCAAACAAGTACACAAAAGGCGAGCGAGAACTTGAGAACGGCGTGTTTTACACCCGCATGGGGCAGCGCCTTATTCATATATTAAACACGACTACTCGCGCAGGACAATTGTACGAAGCCGACATGCGTCTGCGCCCCAGTGGAGCCAGCGGTATGATCGTCGCCTCATTAAACGCCTTCGAGAAATATCAGCAAGACGAAGCTTGGACATGGGAACACCAAGCCTTAATTCGTGCTCGCGTTATAACCGGTGATGAGCAAGTAGCCAAGAAATACACCCATATCCGAGGGGAAATCCTCACAAAACAACGAAATCCTCAGAAACTACAGCAAGAAGTACGAGAAATGCGCGATAAAATGCGCGATAATCTAGGCTCTCAAAGTGTGGGCAAAACCCAATTCCAGTTAAAGCAGGATGCGGGCGGCATAGTGGATATCGAATTCATGGTACAGTACTTCGTACTGGCTTACTGTGAGCAATACTCAGATTTGCTGTCTTGGACTGATAACATTCGTCTACTGGAAACCTTAGCGTCAAAAAACGTCATCGACCCTAAGCAAAGTGAAGCCCTCAAACAGGCCTATATCGCCTATCGCTCAATGGCACACCGTCGGGCCTTACAGAACCAAAAGTTACTGTTAGACCCCCATGAGCTCGACCAAGCTGGGTTAATCCCCCACATCGACACGGTTAAAACACTTTGGCAAAAAATTATGCACACAGGCCCGATTAACTAAGCCTACTATGTGCATCAAAGAATAGTAATATTGAACGCTGTAAGGCGTTCAGTGAATAGTTAGGAATAAGTAATGGCCGCATTCGGAACCGTTTTCATGCCTAAAATGGCATTGGCAACCTTTGAAAACAATTCATGGACATCTTCTAGCATTGTTCCTTCTGATAAGTTGGAGATGCACCCCGGTGCCCACGTCTTGCATTATTCAAGCACGTGTTTTGAAGGCTTAAAAGCATTCAAACACCAAGACGGTAGCGTCAATATTTTCCGTATGGATGCTAACATTGAGCGCATGGCTCAAAGTACTGACCTACTGTTTTTACCAGCCATCGACAAAGCACAACTTAGTAGCATGATCACGCAAATTGTTGAAATGTATGCTGACGAAGTACCTAACCCACCGGGTTCTATGTACATTCGCCCAACACATATTGGCAATGAAGCTAGCATCGGCAAAGCGGCGGTTTCATCTGAGACCTCACTTTTATATGTACTGCTTTCGCCAGTTGGAGATTACTTTGCAGGAGGCGTGAAACCACTGCGTCTATTACTAGAAGAAAACGGTGCTCGTTGCGCAGCCCACATGGGAATGATTAAAAGCGGCGGCAACTATGCCAGCGCACTTGGCCCGATTGCACGCGCCCGTAAAGAAAGCAACGCAGACCAAGTGCTGTTTTGCCCGAATGGTGACGTACAAGAAACCGGTGCCGCTAACTTTATATTAATTGATGGTAACGAAATCATCACTAAAGGGTTGGACAGCTCCTTCTTACACGGTATTACTCGCGATTCGATTCTGACCATTGCTCGCGATATGGGCATGACCGTAACCGAACGTAATTTCACTGTGAGCGAATTAATTGAGCGAGCACAAAAGCCAGGCACTGAAGCAGCACTTTCTGGTACTGCTGCGGTTCTTACCCCTGTGGGCACGTTAATCCATAACGACGAAGAAATTACCGTAGGCTCTGGTGACGCTGGTGAAACCACATTAAAACTGCGCCAAGCATTGAATGATATTCAATGGGGTAAAGCGGAAGACAAGTTTGGTTGGTTGACAAAAATCTAACTAACACAGCATCGCTTTATTTTTAGAATCCCGTGCAGGCATGCTCGGGATTTTTTATTGCCCAAAAATCAATAGCCTAGCAAAATCACAAGAAGTAATTCTAATTCACAACCAACCCCTTTCACTTAAATAAACCTATCATTGAGCCAGTAATGCAAAACCAGTAATAGGCATACACCACATTTTTATTTGAGGTAATGACATCTAGGCCTCTTCACTGGCATACTCAAATTATCATCAGGACATTATTAATATGCCAAATACAAAAAACTGGCTCAGTGATCAATGGCAGCATCTGACCAAAGATTGGTTCTCTACAAAAGAAGATCAAACCGTTCCCCTTGATCAAGTAAGCTTATTTTATCAATCTGATTTTTATCATTCCCTTGATGCTGGGTTGAAAAGTGCTTTCTACGATGGCCCTCTGGGTGGTCTAGATGCCCGAATCATTGAACGAAAAGATTTAAAATTTTTGCACAATAGTTATCAACTATGGGAAAACGGTCGCAATGTAAGTTGTGCAATCTATGGTGAAAAAGGGACGGGATTATCAACCTTACTAAATGTTTTTGTAAATGACCTAAAACAAAAAGAAAAGCCTTATAAATTACTTCCTTTAAATAAACGCCTCTCTAATGAACAAGAGGTTATCAATACGATAGCTAAAGCCTTAGGAATTGAGAATCAAGATTACAAACTGGACGATTTCATTGATCTAGTGAACCAGTTACCGCCCATGGTCATTGCTATCGACAACTTACATTTACTGGTCCAACGCACGCTCGCTGCACAGGCGGTTATTGACTGCTTTAGCGCTGTTATTTTAGCCAGTAGAGGGCATCACTTTTGGTTGTTAGCCGCAGAAGATCAAGCTTGGCGTAGATTATGTTATGGATATTCTTTTGAAAATTTGATCTCACACCAGCAACATGTATCAAATTTTAGTGAAAGCCAAATGCGTGAATTACTCATTAATAGGTTTTCATATGCTGGCTTCAATATCATCAACGACATTCCCACTGATAAACTTCATAAAGAAAAAGGTCCGCTGCATAACATTGCCAAGCGCAGTAAAGGTTGTGTTGAGCTTGGACTATTTTATTGTTTAAACCATCTGACCCATGGTACTAAACCGCAAAGTATCTTTTTAATGAAGCCAGGAGAAATAGACACCACTCCGTTGAAAAAACTGACACAATCAGAATTATTCACCTTGGCAGAAATCAGTACACATGGCCAGTTAGCGGTTCGAGAACACGCCAAAATTTTCCGTATGTCTCACAACGAAAGTAAAATGATACTTGAGCACCTAAGAGTTTTGGGTATTTTAGATATCACGGAAGACAATGCTGTAAACCCTGTTTATCAGATGAAACTAATAATCTGTGCAGTGGTAATACGTTATCTTATTTCCATGAATTATTTGTACTAGGTGCCCCATGGATATCAATATATTTGAGCAGTTTTTCAATTTATTTTCTTATGCAACACTACTATCCATTGCATTAACCATACTAGCCACATGGCTAATGTTATTTGGAATCCGTTGGCTAATTGACTCGTTAGTTAATTACAACCCAAAATATAGAATACAACTGTCACAAACATACCCAGTAATACGAGTAGCTCTTTGGCTAATTTCCATTCTATATATTGTTTTAGGTATTATTCATCCTCCACAGTCCGTAATTTATGCGTCTCTAGGCTCACTAGGTTTGGCATTAGGCTTAGCTTCACAAGATGCCATTCGTAATCTTGTGGCTGGGGTAATGATGGCCATCTCTCCACGTTTCAAAATTGGCGATATGATTCAAGTTGGCGAACACTATGGCGAGGTGATTAGTTTGGACTTAAGTACAACTAAACTTCATACATTTGATGATAATGTTATTACCGTACCTAATGCTGATATTTTAAAAATGCCCATCAGTAACGCGAATAACGGTGAACTTAACGAAATGGTGGCTATTGACTTGCACTTACCAGTAAGTATTCCAGTTTCCCAATTAAAAAGCATAGCGTTGAACGCGGCTAAATGCAGTTACTATGTCTATTTAAAGAAGCCTATTTCTGCTACCGTTTTTCCTGTTTTTGAACGTGACTTTTATTACCACTTAAAAGTAAAAGCCTATGTATTAGATGTGCGTTTAGAAAAAGCCATGGCCACAGACATTGCAGAAAGAATTATTGAAGCCCTTCAAGAAAAACAACTGTTTATTGGCAGTGTATTTACTAACAATGCGCCACCCCTTGAGAATTTAAAATAAAACCTACACATTAAAAGCCAATTAGGCATAATACTAAAAAAATAAAAAGGATCTTATTATGCTAATGGATATACTTGGTATTTTAACTGGCTTTGTAGCTATCATGCTGCTGTTTAGTCTATTGGTTACCGCTTTAGTACAGGGAGCACAGGCCGCATTCGATTTACGCTTTAAAAACTTTAAATCAGTCATCCTTCACTTTCTAGAAAACCTAAACACCATTGAGCATGATGCGGCTAAAAAAATAATGGCGCAAATTGAGAGGCATGCATCATCTGAGCTTCATTCAACCGCCTTACCAATTAATTTTTCTAGTAATAAAATTAAGGTAACCAGCATCAACCAAAAACAATTAATTGATACAATCAATGATACTCCAGAGATGAGTATTGACCAGAAAGAGCAACTAAAACAAAACGTAATTAAACATTTTTCAATTATTGAAGAAGTAATGAGCCAACGCTTTAAACAATGGATGCATCAAATTAGTATCGTTATGGCGTTTGTAATCTGTTTTGTATTTCAACTAAATTGTTTTTCACTACTACAACAATTAAATGAAGATAGCTTATTACGCCACCAAGCAATAAACGCCTCAAAGCAGTTAGAAGATCCCCTTAACATTGAACAAGCTAATTTAGAAAATCTGCAAGATTCCTTGCAAGCGTTAAACTTTAAAATTACACCAAATGAATGGGTAACATATTATCTTTCAATAAGCGTTGCGAGTTTAACAAATTGGTTAGGGATCATCTTTAGCAGCATTTTAATTTCCCTTGGTGCGCCATTTTGGTTTAATCGATTAAAAGATATAGCTAGTTTGCGCGACAAGCTTTCTAAAGCTCAATCATAAATGGAGCCCAATATGCAAAAGCCTGCACCCAGTGATGAAACTATTTTTAGTAAAATCATTAATAAAGAAGTGCCCGCTGATATCGTTTATGAAGACGACTTATGTCTGGCTTTTAAAGATATTATGCCAGCGGCACCTATACATATTCTAATCATTCCTAAAAAACCTATTCCACGACTATGTGACGCAACATCAGAAGATAAAACCCTGCTTGGTCATTTAAATTTAGTGGCTAATCAAGTGGCGGAGGATGCCGGCATCGGCGAAGCCTTTCGCTTAGTAGTGAATAACGGCGCAGATGCTTGCCAGAGTGTGTTTCATTTACATTATCATGTCATTGGCGGCCGTAACCTACAGTGGCCACCGGGCTAAAGTAAATGAACCCTTTTGACCAGTGTCTAATATTTTTAGGACTAATTTTCTCTGAGATAAGCTCACTATTAAAGTTGTAAGCCGTACATGTAACGCTTTAGGTTATTGCAGGTTTTCTGGTTTTTATTGCTATTTATACTCTTTCATCTAACACCAGTTTTATGATTCATGGTATCAGCAACGGCGTATATCGGCCTTAGATACATTAAATAGTAAAAAATACTAGCACCCTGTACTGTTCATTTAACAGTCAGCCCAACAAAGAAACCTGACTTAGACCGGAAAAAGGTTAGAAATTAAGCTTTTCAGCAAACAGTATAAGCCTCATAGCAAAGCTGATTATATTTAAAACAACAATATGACAATGGTTCCATCAGTCGCCCGCAACAGGTAGAATTTACTTCTTTAGAAACAAACTGAGAGCAAACAATGGGTCGCGCCTTTCAAAACCGAAAAGAATCTATGGCCAAAACGGCCGCACAAAAAACCAAGGTTTACAGTAAATATGGCCGTGAAATCTATGTAAGCGCCAAAAAAGGCGGTATCGACCCCGACGGTAACCTTTCTCTACGCAGCTTGATTGATCGAGCTAAAAAAGACCAAGTACCAAGCCATGTAATTGAAAAAGCCATCGACAAGGCCAAAGGCGGCGGCGGTGAAGACTACGATGTCGCACGTTATGAAGGTTTCGGGCCTGGTGGCACCATGGTGATTATAGAATGCCTAACCGATAACCCAAATCGCACGTTTGGTGATGTACGCACTTGCTTCAATAAAGCAAAATGCAAAATTGGTGCACAGGGTTCCGCATCTCATATGTTTGATCACAGTGCTATTTTCGTATTTAAAGGTGAAGACGAAGAGGCTGTATTAGAAGCATTAATGATGGACGATGTAGACGTAACCGACATTGAATTAGACAACGGTATGGTAACTGTATTTGCTCCACAAACTGAGTTCTTCAAAACAAAAACGGCTCTACAAAACGCCTTTGAAGGCTTAGAATTTGAAGTGGAAGAAATCCAATTTGTACCACACCAGACAGCTCCCCTTCCAGAAGCGGACTTGCCTATTTTTGAGAAATTCTTAGAAATGCTCGATGACGTGGATGACGTTCAAAACGTTTACCACAATGGCGAACTACCAAACTAGTCTCTTCATAGGCTTACTGGCTCCAGTAAGCCTTACATTAAGGGGTATCACATGTTAAACAAGCTAGAATTGCTCTTGCCCCCGTTACCCCTAACGTTTTTCATTGCTGCTCTAATGTGGCTTATTGATCAATCTTTAGCGGTTCACATTCAATTCTCTGGGCAAGCCCTGTTCGCTACATTTTTATTAATACTTGGTATTCTCTTTATTTTTCCTGCTGCCGTCAGTTTTATTCGAGCCAAGACCACTGTAGACCCAAGAACCCCGAATAAAAGTAATTCATTAGTCATTACCGGGCTCTATCGTATTAGTAGGAACCCTATGTATGTAGGTATGGTTTTATGTTTGCTAGCCTTGAGTTTATCCCAAGGAAATATCATCAATCTCATGTTAAGTTTTGCTTTCGTTGGGTATCTTAACCGCTTCCAAATTCAACCTGAAGAGCATTTTTTAAAAGAGAAATTTGGCGAGCAATATGTACAGTACTGCACACACGTTAGACGCTGGATATAACAGGAAATAAATGAGCGAATTAAAATTAGACTCCCAACAAAAAAAAGATGCCATAGAAAAAATAAAACGTTACTTTTTGCACAACCTTGACCAAGATATTGGTCAATTTGATGCCGAATTTTTACTTGATTTTTTCTCCAGCGAAATTGGCAGCTTTTTTTATAATAAAGGCCTGCAAGATGCCGGCGTTTTAGTGAGTGAGAAACTAGAAGATCTTCAACACGCACTCTATGAGGTAGAAAAACCGGTGTCATTCTAAATTTGTTAGCCTGCATCTCCACAATCTCATAGCTGGCGCCCCCAAACAATGAGTTCAGGTTCACATGCAACAACAGAGAAGAAATGCGAGACGGCATCAGCCATTCCTTAGAATAAAAACAATAAAAAATCAGCTAGGCTTATAAGAAGCTAAGGGCAAAGTTAGGCGGAGAGTTTTGTGCTATTGGTACGTTTAATATTCATTTTAGTTATAAGCATGAGCCATGTGTTTGCCTCAGAAATCGTTATAGACGATTCACCTGTGATGACTCTTAATGGCCCTTTATCAACCGTAATCAACCAAGATCATGTGAAAGAACCTGCCGAGTACTGGTTTTCTCAGTCGTTTTCCAATCAGGCCTATGAAACATCACTCCAGCAAGGGCCGCATACAAGCTGGTATAAAATCAAATTACTTGGACACTTCGCCGACGAGCATTCGCACAAACGTATTATTAATATTCAAACACATGTATTAACCCATCTGCATTTCTATCTTTATGAAAATGGTAAATTAATAAAACACAAAAACTTAGGTCTTGCCCATAGAGAACCAAATAACGATGAATCATACAAAGGAGTCAACTTTGAATTTACTATTAAAAATAAGCAAGCATTCACACTGCTAATTGAAAAACAAAGTAATGGCCCTTCGGTGCTGCCTATGACGATTTATAACGAAAGCAGCCACAGTGAATTTGTGCGATTTCAAGACTCTTTTTGGGCCAGTGTTATCTCTGTTCTATTGGCTATGGCCTTCTTTAATGTCCTTATTTACGCCATGCACCCCAGCAAGACCTATATATGGTATTTAGTGTTTCACCTAACGGGGTTCTTATATTTTTCAGGGGCAAACGGTTTCGGATTCAAAATTTGGCCCGAATCAATTCAAATTTTGTTATCTCAAAATGCCATGTTTTTGGGAACCATGATGATTTATTTTGGTTTGCACTTTTTTTATTCCTTTTTAGATTGTGAAAAAAATGCGCCTAAGTATGTCAAATTCTTTCTCCCCCTAAGAGTTATAACTCTTATTTTTGCAGCTACCAATTTGATATTTTATGAATATCAAACCATGCCCTATTTTGGTCCCTTCCAGTTTTTAATCAGTATTTTTGCTGTTTATGTTGGTTTTATTGCATTCAATCAGGGATACAAGCCGGCCAAGTATTATTTGATTTCATGGGTATTCCCATTAACAGGAGCGTTAATTGATATAGGTTATTCCACTAATTTATTGCCAGCCAATTTTTTAACTATTCATGGCTTCCTATTTGGTACTTTAATAGAGTTATTCTTATTATCTATTGCACTAGCAAGCCGGATTAAACACGCAGAAAATACTCTACTCAATCAACTTTATATTTATCCTGATACTCAAGTGGCCAATTTTAGTTATCTCAAAACTGAATTACCAAAATTGTATCCAGAGATCGGAAGTCGTCTTGAACACCCTTTTGTTATCATTGCTGATTTGGCTGGGTTTAAAGAAGTTGCCAGTTTATACGGCCCCAATGCGTTAACAAAACTATATAATTCTCACACACTCAATATTTCTAATTTTTTAAAAAACAAAACTTGGTCAGTCCCCTTTCCTATGCCAAATGGAGAGGATACCTACCTCATCTCTTTGCCATCAGAACAAGTTATGTGCCTGATTAATTTACCTAAAGACGGTATTGATATCACCTTGTCAGAAGTTATGAGTCAAATGATGGAAGAATCTGATGGTCTGCTAACAAGTAAGGAATTTAATAGTCAAATCCGTATCACACTGGGCTGCGCTGAGGTAACAGAGGATATCGAATCTGCCTATCGACAAGCCCAAGTTGCTTTACTCATCAGCTTACGCCAAAAAAATAAATGGGCTCTTTATTCTCATGATCATGAAAAATCAATAAGCGAGCGCACACTAATTGTTCATGAGCTCCAAGAAGCATTAGAGGAACAACACTTAAAAGTATTTATTCAACCGAAATTTAATTTATCCGATGAATCGTTAATTGGTGGTGAAGCACTTATTCGTTGGCCTCATCGTAATTTTGGAGAATTCTCTCCTGGTCTATTTATTCCATTAGCCGAACAAAGCGGTATGGTTTTTCAAATTACACAATATGTAATAACCAGTGTATTCAAGTGGATAGGAGATTTAAATAAACAAAATATGCTTGAAATGCCCTTCAATATTTCAATCAATTTATCTGCCTTAGATTTGTCAGAACAAAGACTCACGCCTTTTATTGCATCTCGATTAGAGTTTTATAATATTGAATCAAAATGGATTACATTTGAAATCACCGAATCGGCGGCTCAAGACAACCCAGCGCAAATAATTCAAACCGTTAAAGTGCTTAAACTTCTAGGTTTTACAGTTTCAATTGATGACTTTGGTACTGGTTTTAGCTCTATGGTCTACTTACAAAATATTGAACCTGATGAAATCAAAATCGATATCGCGTTTACGCGAAATATTCATATTGATAAGCAAAAACAGCATATTGTCAAAGCTATCGTGGAGCTAGCTCGCTCCAGTAATTCTAAAACCATCGCAGAAGGCATTGAAACAAGGGCTGAGCTTGAGCACATCAAAGGTATCGATTGTGATGGAGCTCAGGGGCACTTTTGGTGTCCAGCCATATCTTTCGAGGAGTTTGAAGAGAAGTACCTACAAAACAAAAAAATCTAACAATTGTATTGTTTCACCCCCTTTCAGGAAACGCATCATGGAGCCAAGAGTAAAGGACTATTACAGAGATGACTTACAGCAGTTAAGTACTCCTCTATTTACTGCTTTTGTTTTAACTACAAGCCTTTGACAGGTCCTTTGGTTATTAGTAAAAACTATCATACAAAGAGTAATAATTAATTATCATAATACACTAACAGCCTTTATCTTTAATGCATGCCTTAGGGCAACCACCAATAAAAGGATAAACATATGAACTTAGTTAAGCGTATTATTAAAAAGCATACTCAAAACCAACCACTAAAGTGCAATTACACTGACAATTATTATGGCGATCAGGTGTGTATCACACCACGCCCAGTAAAGTCTTAGTGGAGCACGGAAAATGAGTCTTCAGGGTATCTATAAATTGAATAACCCAACGTATTCTGAAGACTCATAGTGTCATCCAATTCCAGTACTGACACGTACAAGATAGTGTCTATATTATTAAGTGCGTACTATGAATATTCTCATTAGTGGTGCAAGCGGCTTCATTGGAAGTGCTTTAAAACCATACCTCGAAAGCAAAGGCCATCAAGTGTATTTACTGCACCGTGGCAAATCTTCTGGCAGTTTTTATTGGCTACATGAACAAGACATTATTCACCTTGATGAATCTATTACTATCGATGCAGTCATCAATTTAAATGGCGTGAATATTGGTGAGAAATCATGGAACAAGAAAAGAAAACAAGCACTAATTGATAGTCGGGTGAAAAGCACCCAATTATTATCACAAGCCCTTGTAAAACGCTTTGAGCCTCCTAAGGTCCTTATAAATGCCAGTGCCATTGGCTATTACGGCGATACCCGTCACACAGAAACAGACGAGTCCAGTAAAGCTGGCAATAACTTCTTAACTGACATCGTTAAACAATGGGAAGCGGCCGCTTTGCCTGCTGTAAACGCCAATATTCGCACTGTTTTTATACGCTCAGGTATCGTTCTAGCAAACCATGGCGGAGCACTTCAAAAAATGCTTCCTGCATTTAAATTTGGTCTCGGTGGCAAAATCGGTAACGGCCAGCAATACATGAGCTGGATCAGCCTCACAGATGAGCTTCGAGCCATTGCCTTTTTATTAGATGAGCCTAGCATCCAAGGGCCCGTCAATTTAACCGCCCCACATCCAGTCACCAATCGTATATTCAGTCAAACATTAGCGGCCGAGCTCAGACGCCCTTGTCTTCTGCCATTGCCGTCCACCATGATAAAACTGTTATTTGGAGAAATGGGGGAGTTATTACTCTTAGGCAGTAACCGTGTCTTGCCCAGCATTCTGACCCGCCACGGATTCCAGTTCCAACATAAAACGTTAGCAGAAGCCCTTAATTTTGAACTAAAAGCCTCAGGGTAATCCTAATAAATTGCTAGACCAAATGTAAAAAAAGACTACTATACAGGTCACACATCAAACTATGAGGAAATATGGATGATTGTATATAAAACCCTTACGGAAACAGCCTGCCGATAATTCAGGTTGAACTTGGGGCAACCCATTTAACTTCTTTTTAAGTAACGAGTGTTACTTAGGGTTCGTACATGAATACATATTTAACGCTGCCAGCACTTGGCTGGCGTAACTTTTTTCAAACTCAATTAAGTCTTGAAGAGTTAGAATCTTGCCATGCTGTGCGCATTATTGAGCAACATAAAAACCAGTATCGATATCTATCTACAGAAGGGGAAGGGACTTTACCCATAACCCAAAATGTCTCCAGCCTCACCGTTGGCGATTGGGTCCTGATGAGCAAAGAAGGACGCTTTGAACGTTTACTGGATAGGCAAAGTTACTTTTTCAGAAAAGCCAGTGGCACAAAAGTACAAAAGCAGAGCATTGCCAGTAATGTGGATACGGTTTTTATAGTGGCATCATTAAACGATGATTTTAATTTAAACCGGATTGAGCGTTACCTCGCCATTACCCATGAAGCGCAATGTGAGCCTGTGGTCGTGCTAACCAAAGCAGACTTGTGTGAAAACATTGACGACTATCTAAAGCCTCTGCGCGCATTAGATCATCACCTAATGATTGAAACCGTTAACGGGCTCGATGAAACCAGCCTCAAAGGACTATACGAGTTTTGCAAAAGCGGTCAAACCATTGCACTGCTTGGTTCGTCCGGGGTAGGTAAGTCCACCTTGGTTAACACCTTAAAAGGTTTAACCAACGAGGACTCATCCGCCAGCGCCACTCAGGGCATTCGTGAAGATGACAGCAAAGGTCGTCACACCACTACCTCAAGGCAACTGCACTTCTTACCACAAGGGGGCCTGTTACTGGACACACCCGGAATGCGAGAGCTGCAACTGGCACAATGTGAAGAAGGTATTCAGCAAACTTTCTCTGATATTACTGAGTTAGCAAAAGCCTGTCGATTTAATGACTGTCAGCATCAGAACGAACCAAACTGTGCTGTCAACCAAGCCATTGCTAATGGTGAGCTTGAACTTAGACGACTCCAAAGCTATCACAAACTCATGCGGGAGCAGGCACTCAACGTCGCCACCCTTGCGGAAAAACGCGCAAAGGATCGAGATCTTGGGAAAATGTACCGTACAATAATCAATGAAAAGCGAGCGAAAAAAAATCAGTAGAAACACGATTGCCGTTTAGATTATAAACGGCAATCTTTAGGTATGCGCAATAAACTGTGGCTTTGGCACATCTGAAACCAATTGTTCGCCTTGCGCCAAAAAAGCTTCTAGCTTAGCTTGGCTCCAGCTGGATATTTGTTGCTGGTTAGCAATAGCACCTTGCTGAGTTGCAAATGGTTGTTGAAAAACCAGTTCCACCGGTAATCGAGTAGCGGTATAGCAATCTGAAAACACTTGATTGTGATGCTCTGCAAGGCGCTTACCAAGTTGATCACTATGGCCTGTGTAATAAGTACCGTCACTGCACTTAAGAATATAGACGTGATATACCATGTATTCTTCCTTGAATGTCATTGGCTTAATAATAAATCAGTATCAAACAAAACCAAGACTACGACAACCTAATGAGATGTCAGACTCATATCGGCTGGTTAATTAAACAAGGCTAATACTATATGCTGATTTCAGTTAAAATCAAAAAGAGATTTGTTGTGTTTTGTAACAGGCTTAAGTGATTAAGCTAAAACCACATGGCTGGCAGCACCATCTAATTCTTATGATCACTTAATATGCACACCCATTAAAAATGAACGGGAAATTGCTGTCTAGAGCATTTATGAATATTTATTCATAGAATGATAAAAAACCACTATAAAGTGGCTTTTATTCTTTTGAAGGTCTCTCGAAGTAACGTTACATCGTTTGCAGCACGATGTATTTCTAATTGAAGCTCTTTTACCATGGCATCTTTGGTGTCGCTCCAGTGACTCATTTCATCTTCTGTTAGAAGGCGAGTAATGGTATCTAAGCGAAAACGCTGGATGATTTCTGCCTCATCAAACAAACGCCCTAACCAAGAACTATCAAAGCTCCAAGCATCACTGTAAAGCGTGGTGCCAGAGCACATATCATTCAGATATAAAGCAACTTCACGAGGGGTTTTCCCATGCGCCATCAGATACTCACGACTGATGCCATGTATAGCCTCAGCGCTTTCATCCCAATGGGTCCAGCTTTCAGCTGGTTGTATTAATAAGGCATGGACTGAGCCATCCTGTAATGCAATCCCCACTTCAATGGGGTAGCTGCCACGTCCAAAACCAGACGCTTCTAAATCGATAATGGCCGGCACTTCCATTATTGTTTACCTTTTATTATGGCACTGGGTGTATCACCAATGCGGAATCCGGACGTTGAACGGTTGGTGTTGCTCATTCCTTAAGGTTAGCCCATTTCTGCTGGGGTCACTCGCAATACTTCTTCTATAGTGGTCAATCCTGCGGCCACTTTTTGCGCCCCACTTAATCTGAGGTTGCGCATACCGTCTTTCATGGCTTGGCGCCTTAATTGCGCCATATCTGTTTCTACTTGGATAAGTTCTGCCAATGTATCATTCATGGGCATAACTTCATAGAGCCCAGCACGACCCTTATACCCAGTGTTGCGACACTCTAGACACCCTATTGGTTCGTAAACGAAGTCGGGGGCTTTTGCGCTCCAAGGTTTCACTAGGTCATCCCACATTTTACCATCAACCGCTTGCTTCTGCTTGCAATGAGGACAAAGAGTTCGTATCAACCGTTGTGCCATCACACCGGTTACGGCGCTTTTAATCAAATAATGGGGCACCCCAATATGTTGTAATCTGGCAATAGCACTAGGGGCATCGTTTGTGTGTAACGTGGACAATACTAGGTGGCCGGTGAGTGCGGCCTGAATCGCCATCTCCGCGGTTTCACTGTCACGAATCTCACCAACCATGACTATATCTGGGTCTTGACGCATTAAGGTACGGATACCGGACGCAAAGTTTAAGCCTATGGAAGAATTCACCTGCATCTGATTAAACGTAGGCTCTACCATCTCAATAGGGTCTTCCACCGTACAAACATTGACTTCTTCTGTGGCCAATTGTTTTAAGGTGCTATACAGGGTGGTCGTTTTACCGGAACCTGTTGGGCCGGTTACTAAAACAATACCTGAGGTTTGATGCACCATGTTGTCCCAGTGTTGATTGTCTTCTTTGCTAAAGCCTAATTCACTAAAGTTGCGCAGTAATACATCTGGGTCAAATATGCGCATAACCAACTTTTCCCCAAAGGCCGTTGGCATGGTGCTTAAGCGTAACTCGACTTCATAACCATTGGGTGTACGTGTTTTGATGCGGCTGTCTTGAGGTTTACGTTTTTCTGCAATGTTCATGCGTCCCAAGCTTTTTATGCGACTAGTAACAGCATTGGATACTGTTGCAGGGAACTCATATACAGGATGTAGAACGCCATCTATGCGAAACCGTACTCGAGAAATTTCTCGGCGCGGCTCCACATGTATGTCGCTGGCTCGCTGCTCAAACGCGTATTGGAACAGCCAATCCACAATATTAATGATGTGCTCGTCATTCGCATCACTACTGGTTTTAGTCCCCAGCTCCACTAATGACTCTAAGTTACTGCCTTGTTTTTGATGCAATGCACTAGCACCACTAACCGAAGCTGCAAGACTAAAGAACTCCACTTGATAACGCTGAATGTCTGTAGGCTTTGCCAGAACCAATCCCACTTGTCGTCGATTAATGTGCTCGATGTCTTCAATCCAACGATGATCATACGGCTCTGCCGTAGCAACAGTCACCTGATCGCGACTTATGGCAACGGGCAATAAACCATGACGCTTCGCAAACGCAAACGACATGGTAGGGGTGACTTCACTGGCTTTTACTTTTAATGGGTCGATGGTGAAATACTCAAGTTTTGATTCTTGAGCAAGCAGCCCCATGATGAATTCTTCATCAAGCTTTAGTTCAGGTTTAATGGCACTGGTAAATTGATAGCTTTCAATGGCACTAACAGGATGTGATTTTCCATTCATGCCTTTTTGTTTGATTTCAGCTAGGTGTTCTGCAGATAAATGCCCAGCATTTTGAAGTAACTGAGTAACTGCTGTAATCGAAAGTTTTAAGTCTTGTGCCTGATTCATAGAGTATCCAATTACACCCAGCCCTGTTCGGTGAGAGCTTGTTTCGCATCGAGTAAATTACGATTTTCAACGGTTAAACGTCGTTGCCAACTGGCCAGTTTGGCACGGCTTATATCATCTGTCATAACATTTAACATGTCTTTTGCGCTAATCATGCCATTTACAACGGTTTGACAACGAATGACATCATTCACAAAACTGTATCGCGAATCACCACAACGCAAACATATATAGGCTAAAGTATGTAACGAAGTTTCACAGACGTATTGCTCTTGTGTCGCCTGATGCATCAATTTTTTTACGCTATCAAAAACATTTGGCTGGGCCTGATCATTTTGATCTTGTTGAAACAAGTAATGACCTAGATCTAACATGGCCAACCCTAGACCATTGTTCTTCATACAAGTGGCAAGCCCTTTGCTCAATTGTGGCGCATTTAGGTTTAACAATCGCTGACTTAAGCCACGGCTATTGCTGTTAATATCTACATACAAACCCGAGACAACCACGGCCGGCTGCAATAATTTTAATAAATCCTGCTGTAACACTAACCAACGACCACGCAGGCTATCTGGGCAATTTGGAATTTCACTAAGTAGCCAGCATATAGTATGAACTTGTCGAGTAACTGCCTGCAACGACCACCAGTTTTCTTGCTGTGAAAAGCGATCCCAATGGCGACTCATACGAGTTAACACTTCTTGTAAGAACTGAAAAACGGGTAATTGTTTTTGCTGCCAAGTTTTAGCAAAGTCTTGTGGTGTAAAAAAGTTAATCTCGGGAGATAATAAACCATAGCCCCGCTCTGCTTTATTGATGTCACAGGGAACCAAAGGATGGCGACTAGCAAGTTCAAGCGCACAGCAAAATAAATCTTCGATGTTTCCAGATTTAAGTTCCAATTCAATTTCACACAAATTAATGCTTTGACTATTATTCGCTTGTTGCTCTGGGGTTGGGTTGTTGCTTTGAATCGACCCCTCATCTAATACCAGTTCAATTTCACTTTCACCGTAGGTTTTAAGCCAAACATGGCGAGTGAAATCGGTTTTAAAAATTGGGCGAATATTTTGTTTTAGCTTGTCTTGAAGTTGAATGTCGTTTTCAAATAATAACCAGTCTATTTGATCACTTGGAATGTCGTACTCCCATTCACCACGTTGATGCAAACCCGCAATTGTATGCCCTTTGTTTTTCAGGGTCTGCTTATAGCCATGCTGGGATTTACGCACGCGCAAAGCCGCGTGGGACTTATTTAAGTCTAATGATGGGGTATCGAAATACTGATTATCAAGCAGTAATGGGGCTCCTTGAGCGCTGCCAAGATCAGCATCGAGCTTAAATGACGCGACCGCCTGACTCGGCAAGGTGAGTTTCAGTTCAACTTCGTTGGCCATAGCCTTCCACTTATTGTTTTTTTCTAAAGGGAGCTTAGCAGAAACCGAATCAAGACTCAGCAGTAAAGCACACAACACGAGACATTTATATTGGCTTTGATACACTCAAGCTACATACAATAATTTGGTTACGCTATATACACCATGAAACCATTACCAGACATTAAACAAAAAATGTCCACCCTACTGTCATTGCCCAGTATCTCTAGCACATTAGCAGAATACGACATGAGCAATAAATCCGTTATAGACCAGTTAGCCAGTTGGTGTGAAAGCTTGGGGTTTAGCGTTGAAATACAATGTGTTGATGAGGCACATAAAAAATACAATATGCTGGCTACATTAGGCAAAGGTCCTGGGGGATTAATATTATCGGGGCATACCGATACAGTGCCATGCAATATCGAAAAATGGCAAAGTGACCCTTTTACCCTGACAGATAAAGACAATCGCTTTTATGGGCTCGGCTCATGCGATATGAAAGGCTTTTTTGCACTGGCTTTGGCTGCCGTGGAAAAGGTCGATCCAGCCAAACTGAAATCCCCAATCTTCATATTGGCCACCGCTGATGAAGAAACCAGCATGACGGGAGCCAGAGCCTTGGCTAGTCTTGGCCTACCAAAAGCCCGCGCCGCTATCATTGGTGAGCCCACCAGCTTAAAACCCATTAATATGCACAAAGGTATTTTAATGGAAGGCATTAAAATCACAGGACAAGCGGGTCACAGTTCAGACCCAAGCCTTGGCAAAAATGCCATGGACGTCATGCATTCCGTCATTGGTGACCTAATGAGCTTTCGAGCTGAGCTCAAACAGCAATATCACCACACAGGCTTTAGTATGCCTAACCCCACACTCAATTTAGGCTGCATTCACGGCGGCGATAACCCAAATCGTATTTGTGGCCAATGTGAATTACACTTTGATTTACGCACCATTCCAGGCATGAGCAGCCAACAACTACGTGTCCAAATTAAAGATCGATTAGATAGGATTGCCGAGCAGACTCAAACTCAAATTGAATTTTACCGATTATTTGATGGGGTTGAGGCCTTTGCCAGTGGCGAGCACAGTGAACTGGTGAATTTAGCAGAAAAACTCACAGGCCATGGCGCACAAGCCGTTGCTTTTGCCACCGAAGCGCCATTTTTAGCCGCTGCGAATATCGATACGGTTGTAATGGGTGCAGGTAGTATCGACCAAGCTCATCAGCCAGATGAATTTATGGCTCACGACCAAATTGAGCCAATGGTAAATTACATAGAACAATTCATTAAACATTATTGTTTATAAATTGGATTTGGGGCTTTGCTAAAAAAGCCGTAAACTGTTTTAAAACGCACACAAGTAGACAGCAAATTGAGCAATACACACAAGCAATACGTCAACTGGTTTAGACAAAGCTCCCCGTACATCAATGCTCACAGGGGGAAAACCTTTGTCATCATGTTAGGAGGGGAAACCCTTGCCCATGACCAGTTCCAAGATATCATTCACGACATCGCCCTGCTCAACAGTTTAGGAGTGCGATTGGTGCTGGTGCATGGTGCTCGCCCACAAATTGATGAGCTATGTGCACTTAAAAAACAAACAGGCACTTTTTACGATAATAAACGTATCACAGATAAAGACACCCTCGTTACAGTGCAACAAGCTGTTGGCCATTTGCGTTCACAAATTGAAGCTATGCTCAGCACGGGCATGAGTAACAGCCCAATGCACGGAGCAGATATTCGAGTAGTGGGGGGGAATTTCGTTATAGCCAAACCCATGGGCGTAATTGACGGCATAGATTTCGCTCATACCGGTGAAGTACGTAAAATTGATGCAAAAGCCATTACTAAGGTGTTAGAGAACAACGCGATTGTTCTATTAAACTGCCTTGGCTATAGCCGCACAGGTGAAACCTTTAATTTATCTGTCGAAGAGGTTGCAACTGAAACTGCCATCGCCTTGCAAGCTGATAAATTAATTTTATTTGGCGAGAACAACTGCATTTATAAAAACGGTGGTTTAATCAAAGAAGTCATCACTAGCGCCATCGGTGAATTATATGACTTAGGCTTGAACCAAGAGCAACAAGTACAGCTACTAGCCGCCACACATGCGGTACATGGTGGTGTTAAGCGCTGCCAATTAATTTCTCATTCTGAAGATGGTGCGTTACTCACTGAATTATTTACCCTTGAAGGCAATGGCACATTAGTCAGCCAGCATCATCAAGAGCAACTACGTGGCGCTCGTATGGAAGATGTCATGGGTATCTTAGAGTTACTAAGCCCATTGGAAGAAAAAGGCGTACTAGTAAGGCGTTCACGTAAAGTTTTAGAAACCGAAATAGATCGCTTTCGCGTCTTGGTGAAAGATGGCATGGTGCTAGGCTGCGCTGCATTATATTCCTATGATAACAACACCGCCGAACTTGCCTGTGTTGCCGTGCACCAAGAATATCGTAATGGAAAACGTGGTGACCGCTTGTTAAATACATTAATCAGTGAAGCAAAAAACCAAGGCATCAAGCAACTATTTGTACTAACTACTCGTACTGCACAATGGTTTGAAGAGCGTGGGTTTAAAGCCGCAAATACTGACGATTTACCCCAGCAGAAAAAAGAGCTTTATAACTACCAGCGTAATAGTAAGGTTTTTATAAAAACCCTATAAGTGACTAAAGTTTGAAGCTTATCTTCTCACTGTTATACACGCTGTTTAATATAACTTGTTTTCCACATCGTAATGGACACCCTTTTCTAAATCATCCAATGATATAGACTTAGGGGCCTTTTTTATCATTGTTTCAGCTAGGGTCGGTAATCCAGCTAAATTCGGCCAATGCTCTGGCTGCCAAAGTTTGGAACGTACCGTACTTTTTGCACAATGAAAGAAGGCCTCTTCCACATGGATGGCTAATCCCAATAAAGGCGATTTACCATTTACTTGCATATCGTCAAGAATATTGGCGTCTCTAATGATGCGCGCTGAACCTGATACCCTAAAGGTTTCTTTTTTTCCTGGAATAAAAAAGATAAGAGCCGCTTTTGGGTTACGTAAAATGTTATTATACGAATCTGCGCGTTTATTCCCCGGTCGCTCAGGCATTACAATTGTATGATCATCCAAAATCTTAACAAATCCAGCTGGATCTCCCTTAGGGGATGTATCTAAATTGCCAAGTTCATCACAGGTGGCCACCACCACAAATGGGCTACGACTTATAAAGGTTTTACAAAAATCATCTAGACAATCAATGGCTTTATCACGGGCAACAGGGTGAGGTTCACCTAAAAGGTTTGTTAATTCTTGCTGGTTTTGAAGAACCTGTTTGAATGGATACATATACTCCCCCAATTCTGATTTAAGAGGAGTATATGGTTGATTTAGCAGCGAGTACAATTGTTTTGGACGGTGTATTTAACCATTTGATGTTTTAAAAAAACCTAATATTTATTGCATTTTTTTCGCTTGCTCAGCCATAGCTGTGCTCAAGTTGACACTGTATGAATATCGGTAATTATTCTCTAGAAGCTACAGCTTAGCTTCCACATACTTATGTTCAGCATGTGAATTCGAAAAATAATTTACTTGTCCAAATAGTCAATTTCAAATAGCAAATAACTCAATATGGATTAATGTTTAATATATTCATTTAATGTAAATAATATGCGCATTAAGCTAAACAACCAATAAAGTATACTTTTTTTCTTATATTGCATTTTTCGGATATCTAACGACTAACAACCTCCTAAGATCAAGAATAATCAAGGAGATATTCCATGCATAATATTTGCTATATTGGCTCATCCTACCCAAATTATTTAAACAGTTACCCTATTGACTCTCTGTATTTTGTTCATCTAGATCATTTAGAGCCAATGAAGCACGTTCTGGAAATAGCCCATGTAATTATTTTAAATGGCAATGCTTTTAGTGAAAATTCATTATCTAACGCCAGCTTATTGCGAAGCCAACACAATCGTTCCAATCAAGTTTGGATTTATATTGTGAATGAGCAGGTAAATGAAACTATAGAAGAGTGTTATACAGAAGGCTTCGATAATGCAATTAGCTTAATAAGCCATGAAGTTTACCATTCTATCTTACGAGCAGAGGTACTATTTGAACAGCGCAAACAATCAGAAGTGCAATTGATACTAGCACAAAAAACTGCGCAAACCGCATTAATGAATAGTAGTGAATTAGGCTCCTTAATTAAATTACTTACTGATATTATTAAAGTTAAAAATCCCGCGTCCTTAGCGTTTGCCCTTATACATTGGTTTAGACAACATGGATTATGTGTTTGCCTGCAACTACGCGGTAATCAAAAACGCTATGAATTTTCAAGCAATGATATTATTCGCCCAATAGAATCTGAATTATTAAACAAAGGCGAATCAGGAGATAGAATCGTAAAAATTGGTAAGCGCTATTTGTTTAACGAAACCCATTTATCCATTCTAATCAAAAATATGCCTATAAATGAGCCTGAATTTCTAGGACGCTTGAATGATCACATTGCCACTATATGTCACAGTTGTGAATCAGCCATAGACAACGTACTAAACGAAAACCCTGACGAAGAAAGTTTTAATACAGTTGAATTAAGTAAAATTAAATCCAATATTACTGATTTAAACCAAGAGGTATTTGATTATATTATTAGTGTACGGGGTCGATTAGGAAAGCTAATGAAGGTCATGCATGCCGACTTTAGTCGCCTTGAGTTAACAGATGAACATCAAGAAATCCTTAGATCAGTGATCTCTGAATATTCATCCAATATGGAAGAAATTGACGAAATGAATTTTGATATTGAAACTAAAATCACTCGTTTTGAGCAAAACATTCAAAAAATTTAGATCATAGTGACTTTTTTGAGCATCTTCCTTGTGTTTCGATAGGTAATTCGCCAAATAAAATCTTATACTGGCTAGCAAAGCGACTTAAATGAATAAAACTATGCTTCATAGCGATTTCAGTTATGGTCATTGACTTCCCATATTTTAATATATCGAGTCGTACATTTTTTAACTTACAAACTATAAAAAACCGATAAGGGGTAATATTTAGCTCACTATTAAACAACCAATATAGTGTTCTTTTTGGTACACCTGCCTCTTGGGATAAAAAATCAACATCATACTCCCATTCTGGATTAGCCAATATATAACTGACGGCTCGTTCGAGCTTTTCATTATTTATATATGGGGATGCATTTTTAAGACTATTATCATTTTGAATCGAATCAATGATATCTAATCGTACTTTCTTTAGTAACTCTAATGCACTAAACATATCCTTACAAAACGTACATGCGTAAACAAAATTTTGAATCGCTCCCCTAATGGACTGAACTTGCTCTAATGATAGGACGGAATTTCGGCGCATAATAGATGAAAACACCTGATTATGATAATCATTAGCAGGTAAACGAAGTATGATGTGACCACACTCCGCAGAATATTTCATATTTAATTCAACATTCGGTGGAATAAAAAAAACTTCGTGCCCGACTAGTGGCTCTGAATATGGATTAATTTGAATACTTGCTTTTCCTGCCAAAGGAATAACAAAGCAAAATACATTATCTTGCAAACAATGCACTTCAACGTCTATACCATAGCGAAAACAACTCACTTGGATTTCATTAGTCTCTGCACCTGCAATATAACCATTTAAACTCATACCACAACCAACATACCTAATATTAATGTGCACATCTTGAGTGTACTCATCAATAGCTTTCAGTAGCAACTTCGTATTCTTGCCCAAATGACTAGAAAACATAGCCATTGGATACGTTTCTTGGGTATGAACCATACTTATTTTTTACTTACTATTATTGTTATAATTGTCCATTTTTTGGATTGTCTTTATAGCACGGCGGTTCAATCTTAGGATATCCGAAAAATGCAACAAAGCGGAAATAAAATTTAAATTTAATCTACTAGATGTATTTAGATAGAAGCACGGCTTATTTATAAACTATCTGAAAGATTTTAATGAATATTTTGTTAACCCGCTACTATTGACCAAGATCATATAAAACTATAATAGCCGCGTGATAAGTTAAGTAATTTTAATTTTTAGAAAAATATTTACTAATGAATTGAATTCACGACTTAAATAACCATGTCACTAACTTAATTTAATCAATGATAATTTTATCTGGATAAGCTTATATTCTTGATATTAGAAACCATTCGAACAAGTAAAGAATGTCAGCACTAGGTATAATCGTTCCCTAATGCTTATTAGATAGGAGTGCTATATGCTTTCGAATAATTGGTGATAAATTCTTATTAAGCACTATTTTTCGTTTTAAAAAATCCTAATATTTGTTGCATTTTTTTCGCTTGCTCAGCCATAGCCTCACTGGCTGCAGCTGCTTGCTCAACCAGTGCCGCATTTTGTTGCGTCATGCTATCCATCTGAGAAACCGCTACATTAACTTGATTAATACCTGCAGTTTGCTCTACCGCACCTTCTGAAATATTACGAACAACACTATCCACATTATTCACAGCATCTAAAATTTCTTTAAGTGTGCTGCCAGACTTATTGACTAATTGCGCTCCATCCGTCACTTTGTCTACGCTATCTCTGATGAGATCTTTAATCTCTTTAGCCGCTCCCGCACTACGTTGAGCAAGGCTTCTCACCTCACCGGCAACAACCGCAAACCCTTTACCTTGCTCTCCTGCTCTCGCTGCTTCAACTGCTGCATTAAGGGCTAATAAATTTGTTTGAAAAGCGATTTCATCAATCACGCCTATAATATCGGCAATTTTTTTGCTCGAAGCGTTAATTCCTTCCATGGCACTCACCGCTTTATCAACAACAGCACCACCTTGTTCAGCCCTAGATTGAGCTAATGAAGCTAGACCGGCAGCTTGTTTGGCCCCCTCTTCACTTTGTTTTACATTCGCTGTCATTTCTTCCATGCTAGCTGCTGTTTCTTCTAAACTTGAGGCTTGTTCTTCAGTTCTTTGGCTTAAATTTGCATTACCCTGAGCCAATTCATCTGCCCCACTATGTACTGCTGTAGATGATCTTAGAACCTCTCCAATTACCTCCGTTAATTTATCCACCGTTTGATTGGTATCATCTTTTAACTGAGAAAATAATCCCTCATAATGGCCTTCGATTTTTTGTGTTAAGTCGCCATTTGCTAATGAGCTAAGTACACGAACAACATCACTAATGGCAATATCTGTTGTCTCTGATAGTTTATTCAAGCCAAATGCCAGTTTTTCAAAGAAGCCTTGCTTCCCTTCTAAGTTCATGCGTGCGCTGTAATCTCCGCGACTTGCCGCATCAATCATAGTATTTACTTCTGATTCCACTTTTACCTCTTGAGTACGGTCATTCCACTCTACAACCGTACCAATGCGTTCACCTGAATCACTGCTAATTGGATTAGCAGTAAGAGAGAATGTACGCCCGCCTATTTCTATTTCTGTTTGATAAGTTTTATTCAGTTTTGCTAGCATTGATCTTTGGTGGCTCGGATCTTTATGGTAAATATCTATACTATTTCCCATAATTTTATCAGCATTAAAATTCGGTAAAGCCGTTTGTAAATCGGATTCAACCTCATGCATCATATCCGTTACGGCTTGGTTCATGTATATGACGTTATTGTCTGCATCCCCAATCATCACATTTGTCGAACATGCATCTAAGGCTTGTTTAATTCTGGCGTTCTCGTTAGCGATTCGTTGCGCTTCATTTTGGCGTTTTAGCTCTTCTGTTACGTCATTCCATTCCACTACTGTGCCAATACGATTATGCTGTTCATCGTTAATTGGATTAGCCACAAGGGTAAATGTTCGCCCCCCAATGACCACTTTAGTGCGATAGGTATCATTAAGTGCTGCTAACATTGAACGCTGATGATTTGGATTTTTATGGAAGATATCAACATTACTATTGAGTACACCTTTGACATTAAAACTTGGAAGATCTTTTTTAATGTCTTGCTCTGCATCTTTTAACATTTCATTTACGGATTCATTCATATACACAATATCATGGTCTTGATTCGCAATCATGATATTGGTTGAACAAGCATCTAACGCTTGTTTAATACGCCCATAAACGATGGCCTCATCTTGTGCTTTTTTCATTAATAAATTGGATTCTTCTGCACTTTTTTCTAACGCTTGAGATTGAGTTTTTTGATCTTTTTGCATTTCATCCAGTTGTTCAACGGTTTCATTCATACCTTTTGCTAATGCGGCCATATCACCGTTGTATTGTTTTTCTAAACGCATAGTAAAGTCATTTTTAGCGACACCTTCTAGAACGTTTTTAGCCTCTCCAAAGCAATCCCCCAATGATTGTAATAATTGATTGACACCATTGGCCGCTTGACCTACTTCATCTTTAGTTGAATTTTTTACACGAATAGAAAAATCGCCCGTGGATGTAATTTTATTAAGTACCTTAGATAATTCTGAAATGGGTGACGATAACGCCTTACCTAGTATGTACGCCACTACCAGCAGAATTATTAAAGCAATTACAACCACCATTAATACAATATTTTGCAACTTGCTTACCGGAGCCAAAGCTTCAGCTACATCTATTTCTGCGAGTATTGCCCAGTTGAGTCCTAATACACTCATTGGCGCATACGCGCTGAATACAGGATTGCCATTATAATCAATGACCATTTGTTCACCGCTTTTTCCATCGAGCGCTTTTTCTATGACAGGGGTTTTAACTGCACCCAGTTCTGGGTTTCTAAAAGAGTTAACAACAGAGTGATTTACAGGGTCTAAATAGGAATCTGAGCGCATTAGGTGATCTGGCCCCACTAGATAGGTTTCTCCTGATTCACCCATTCCCGAACGATCAGTCATCATTTTATTGATTTCAGCGATTGGCATTTGAAAAATAAGTACGCCAATTTTTTCTTCACCATCATAAACTGGGCTAGCAATAAAACTCGCGGGTGCTTGATAAGACGGATAATATAATTGGTAATCAGAAAGTGCGGTTTCGCCTTTATTTAAATCCTTCGCGGCCACTTTAAACACATCAGCAAAGTTCGTATTGGCATACGGCCCACTCATTAATGATGTAGCAAAATCCAGTTCTTTATATACGCTATAAATAATATTACCCGTTTTAACATCAACTAAAAAAATATCGTAATAAGCAAATTTCTGTAGAAATTCCCTTATTTCAGGGTGATAACGCTGATGAATGGCATGGTAACTAGCTGAGCCAACCCCTCGCGGCAGCGCATCTTTTGCACCTAACGGGTTAGGATTATCGCTAATATAGGCCTGTTGCAGTGCTAGCGTGGTTGGTGTCAGTTTTTCTATTACTTTATTTGCATTTGCTGGCACTTTATTTTGTGATTTAAATTCTGTTGCAAAGTCATTTTGATAATATTGTGAAACAGAATTTTTAGCTTGGGCTAGGCTGTATTCTTTAGATTGTTCAATATAGCGGTTATAACCCCGAATGAAATTTGATGTCGCATCAGAAATTGTTTGCTGCTGGGACATCACGCTGATTTGATCCGATATCCGGTTAAAATATCGCTCTATGGCACTTTTCCGAGCATCCCTAACGGCAAGCAAACTATTGTGAGCCTCTTTTTCTAACAGCTCAGATGCCTCATTACTTGCTATGCCACCAATAATAATGGCTGGTAAAAGCCCCATAACCACTAAGACCAATACCAGTTTTTTGGTCATGGGCATATTTAAAAACCAAGAAAACATACTCCCTCCATGGGAATTACTACGCATATAATTTTTAGAATAGCAGCATAATTTATATTTTCTGGTAGATTTAAAATTTAGTGCCAACTCAAGGAAAATGGCTTTATATAGTGCACACAAATTCAAAGCTCACGTAGATGACTAGACTATGCGCAATCCCCTATATGAGCTGGCTTTAAACCACTTCACGCCTTAATTAGACTACCTGCTACACGTTAATCCTCTAAAATGATATCTCTATAGCCCCCAGCAGTAAGATTATGTCAATCGCATATACTCCCTACACCTTGCATTTGATATACTGCGTGCCACTTTTTGTTAGTCACCCTCACTGAGAGAGTCAACATGCCTGAATATCGCAGCAAAACCTCCACCGGCGGCCGTAATATGGCCGGAGCCCGTGCCCTTTGGCGTGCAACGGGTATGAAAGACGATGACTTTTCTAAACCAATTATTGCCGTTGCCAACAGCTTTACACAGTTTGTACCCGGTCACGTACACCTGAAAGACATGGGTCAATTAGTTGCCCGTGAGATTGAAAAAGCCGGCGGTGTGGCTAAAGAATTCAATACCATCGCAGTAGATGACGGCATCGCTATGGGTCACGACGGCATGCTATACAGCCTACCTAGCCGTGAACTCATTGCTGACTCAGTGGAATACATGGTTAATGCACACTGTGCCGATGCCATCGTTTGTATCTCTAACTGCGATAAAATCACCCCGGGAATGCTGTTGGCATCTTTGCGCTTGAATATCCCTGTGATCTTTGTATCTGGCGGCCCAATGGAAGCCGGTAAAACCAAGCTTTCTGAGCACAAGTTAGACTTGGTTGACGCCATGGTTATCGCCGCTGACGACTCAGCCAGCGATGAAAAAGTGGCCGAGTATGAACGCAGTGCCTGCCCTACCTGTGGCTCTTGCTCTGGCATGTTCACCGCCAACTCGATGAACTGCCTAACCGAAGCACTAGGGCTGTCATTACCGGGCAATGGCTCAACACTGGCTACCCATGCTGACCGTGAAAACTTGTTTCTAGAAGCTGGCCGCTTAATCGTGAAAAATGCTAAGCGTTATTATGAAGAAAATGACGAATCCGTTTTACCGCGCTCTATTGCTAACTTCAAAGCATTCGAAAATGCCATGACACTAGACATCGTAATGGGTGGTTCAACTAACACTATTCTTCACTTATTAGCCGCTGCACAAGAAGGTGAAGTGGACTTTGACCTTAAGGACATCGACCGTTTATCACGGGTAGTGCCTCAGCTGTGTAAAGTAGCGCCTAACTCTCCGCTTTATCACATGGAAGACGTACACCGTGCTGGTGGCATCATGGGGATTTTAGGTGAAATTGATCGTGCAGGTTTATTACACAACGATTTACCAACGGTTCACTCCAAAACCATGAAAGAAGCCTTAGATAAATGGGACATCATGCGCAACCCAAGTGAAGAGGTTATGGAGTTCTTCCGTGCAGGACCTGCTGGTATTCCAACACAAACAGCGTTTAGCCAAAGCACTCGCTACCCTACTGTGGATGGCGACCGTGAAAATGGCTGCATCCGTTCACTAGAACATGCATATTCAAAAGAAGGTGGCTTAGCCGTACTGTACGGCAATATTGCCCTTGATGGCTGTGTAGTTAAAACCGCTGGTGTAGATGAGTCAATCCATGTATTCCAAGGTAAGGCAAAAATCTTTGAAAGCCAAGACGATGCCGTTAAGGGAATTTTAGCTGATGAAGTGGTTGCAGGGGATATCGTAATCATTCGTTACGAAGGCCCTAAAGGCGGCCCAGGTATGCAAGAAATGCTATACCCTACCTCATATCTAAAATCTAAAGGTTTAGGTAAAGATTGCGCCCTATTAACAGATGGCCGTTTTTCCGGTGGTACCTCCGGCCTCTCTATTGGTCACTGCTCTCCTGAAGCCGCATCTGGTGGAGCCATTGGTCTACTGCAAGATGGCGACATCATTAATATCGACATTCCAAACCGCGCCATCAATGTCGATTTAAGCGCAGAGGAATTATCTGTTCGTCGTCAAGAGCAAGATAAGAAAGGCTGGAAACCAGTGGCAGAACGCCCACGTAAAGTGAGCCGAGCCCTTAAGGTATATGCTAAGTTTGCAACAAGTGCCGACAAAGGTGCTGTACGCGATAATGCGCTGCTAGATGCAGAGTGACATTAACATAAAACTTGAGCCGCTTACTTGAGAAAGTAAGCGGCTTTTTTTTGAGTTACTTGGCATAAATAGGCCCACCACTTAAACCAAGCTCCACTGGCATCGCAATATCATCCTCAGAAGGCCTATTACCCTCTTCAGATAAAGCAAGAGTGACCATATCCTGTGAATATATAAGCACACCTTCTAACACATCCCCGATACCAGGCAGCGCAACGGTTAACGGGTTAAACACCCCATACATTGTATCGCTTGCACCAATACACTCCATATTCTCAAAACTATAAACAGAGCCCGGTTGCCATAAAGGCAAATTGCATACACTGGGGAGCGTACTCAAGGCATAAGCCCCTGCAGAACTATTCACATGGCGAGCTATATCCGTTACTAATAAATCAATACGATCAAACTGGAACTCACTACTTGCAATGGAATAATCCGCCTCAACCTGATCAGCATAATCGTAATCGTTGTAGCCGCCATCACACTTTGTATTATCAAGGTAGATAGCCGTTTTCATTGTTATGCTAGCATCGGTAAACTCAATGAGCTCCAGCAGGCTATCATCATGAAAGCCATCACCATCACCATCGATTGCTGTGCAAATTGGGTTAACTTCTTGTTCAGACAAAAATGAATAGCGCCCACTAGGAATACGCGCAAATACTTCGAGATAGCGACTAGATGTCATATTGACACCTTCTACCCGCATAGACCAAAAGCGATCATCATTGGGATTAGGAATTACTTGATGTTCATGTCCAAACTCTAGGCACCCTGTAGAAGTCAATGCCGTCATCACCCACAATATAGTGCTCTTCCTAAACAACATGCTTACCACCAAAATACTGCATCCTTAAAAACAGTATAGTGGTGAGAATTCGAAATATTCTTTATTAAGACAAATGTTTCATATTGAAAACCTAATCTGACAGAACAAGAAAGCATAAGAAGGTATAAGAATAAGAAAGCTAAGCATTATATTAAAAATAAATTAAATGAAGCACTTCTAACCCGCTGAATAATTTCATAACCTTCTAACTAGGTATCGTTATAAGGATAAAATCACATAGGCTGTAGAAACAATAACGAATAAAAACTATGCACATATGACGTATGGTAAAGCCATTAACATGGGCTAATCTTTATAGATGAACTGCCTATATGGCTCTATTGAGTTGATTTGGAATACACATGCCAATACTGGTCGTAATATTAGCGAGTATAGTGAGCTACAACACTTTAGCAGCTCCTATTACTATGCTTGAGCCAGGAACAAATTATAATTTCGTAAATGAAGTAGAATATATCCTAGATGACACCCATAAACTAACAATTGAAGACATCAGAAAGAGGAAAAACTGGACGCCAATAACAAGTGTAAACATAAATTTTAGTTTAATTACAGATACCTTATGGCTAAATCTTAAAGTAAAAGCCAAACAAGATGGCGACTGGTATTTGAAAACCCCCTATCCTCTACTAGATTACTACTCAAATTTTAGCTTTATTAACAATCAGCCATTAGACCCAATACATACAGGGGACAAACTGCCTTTCAATAGTCGTTTGATTAGGCACCCATACTATGTATTCCCATATAAATTAAAAGAAAACGATTTACTTGATATTTATTTAAAAGTTAATACAAAGGGCGCAGCAGAAGTACCCCTACATTTTTTGGAAAAAAAATCATATAAATTAGAGGAGCGACTCCGCACATTTTTACTTGGATGGATGAATGGAATATTAGTTGTAATGATGCTTTACAATTTCTCTATCTATTTTTTCATTAAACAAAAAATTTACCTAACCTATGTATTTAACGTTGGCTTCTACATAATGGGAACCGCTATGTATAACGGCACAGCGTTTCAACATCTGTGGCCTAACAAACCTGACCTTAACGAATATCTATACCCAACTTTTCTTGCCTGTTATCATTTTTTTAATATCTTATTTATCGTTATGATATTAAATACCAATAATCGTAATAAATTTATTAAATATTATTTCATGGTAATATTAATAGCAACGTTCTCACTCATTCCTTTATCATTTATTCTTCCTTATGAAATAATTATTCCTATAGAAGTTATTATCGCATTGATACTAAATTTTTCAGCATTTTTACTGGGAGCATTTTATTCAATTAAAGGAGAGAGAATTGCTCAGTTTTTTACCATTGCTTGGGGTTTATATATTTTAGGATTACTAATAGCTAACTTGAGAGTCCTTGGTATATTACAAGCTAATTGGTTTACATTATATGTATATCAAATAGGTGCATTTATACAAGTTTCGGTTTTATCAATTGCTCTGGCGCAAAGAATAGAAAAACAAAGACAACAAAGCATTAACACACTAAATAAATATAAAAACTTATACAATACAAGTCTATCAGGTCAATTCACCCTAAATAAAAGAGGGGTAATTATTGATGCAAACCCAGCATTTACTAAAATGTTAGATTATGACAATACAGAAGAGATTCTAAATAGATCTAAAGAAAACCATAGGGAGTATTTTCACGAAAATGAATCTACTCCTAAATCAATATTTAAAAACATGTATGAAAAAGGCTACATTATTGATTTAGAAGTACAACTAAAAAACAAAAACGGGGAATTAATTTGGTTTTCTGTATCGGTAAAATCAGTAAGAAATAATAAAGGCGACATTATTTCTTACCAAGGTTCTGCCATAAACATTCAAGAAAGAAAACAAAATGAAGAAAATAAAAAACGAGCAATGAGAGAAAGAATGCTAGCAATGGAACATTTAGTAGTTGGTATATGCCATGAAATAAACACACCTTTAGGAGTAAGCAAAACAGCCATAAGTCAGCTTAAAGACGATTTCAAATTTTTAACTGACAGTTTTGAAAATAACGAATTAACTAAATCAATTTTTTCACAAAGGCTAGAATTTGAATATGAGGCAATTGAAATAATAAACAATAATCTTGAGAAAATAAACCAACTTATCAGTGAATTTAAAGAGGTTTCAGTATTACAAAAAGGATACAAATACCAAGAAAGTTCAATCAATATAATTTTAGAAGAAATTGAACTTGTACTTAGCAAAATGATTGGAAAAGAAAATGTGATAATAATATGTGAAGAAAATATTCCATTCAAAGGCTACCCACGGGCAATTACAGATATGCTTACAAATCTATATACAAACAGTGTCATCCACGGATTTGAAGAACAGGAAGGAGTTATAAAAATACTAGCATCAACTGATAAAGACAGCATAACAATAAAAGTAAAAGATAACGGCATTGGAATTGATAGTCGTCGAATACGCGATATATTCAATCCGTTTTACACCTCAAAAAGAGGGAATAAAGGAAGTATTGGACTCGGGTTATTTCAAGTATTCAATATTGTTACTCAAATCCTAGATGGGAACATTGAAGTTGAAAACACCCATCCTGGAGTAGAGTTCACCATTACATTCCCAGTTAGCATTACAAGAGTCGAAGACAGGGGAGGTCAAAAAGAAGAGCACAATCTGAAACTAATAAACTAACCCCACTACACATGAATGGTAAACACAGTGATTTATACTAACATTATTAATAGATCCGTAATAAATTTAGGCCTTTAAATGCCATTATTGGTATTTTTAATAACATTAACTTTTAACATCAATGCAAACTCAGCACCCATTATTCCGCTGGAAAACAACCATGTCTATTATTTAGTAGAGGAAGTAGATTATCTACTTGATCCAAACAATTCACTAAAATATGAAGATGTAAAATCAAGTTCATTATGGAAAGGAATTGAATCTGATATTATTAATTTTAGTTTCATAAAGAACACTTTATGGCTTAGATTCCATCTACTTGCACAAGATAATGGAAAATGGATACTCAAAATACCTTTTCCACTGTTAGATCATATATCTGTCTTCAGCACATTAAACGAAAAAACATTACCCACTATTACTACTGGTGACGCACATGTTTTTTCAACCCGCCCAATAGATCATCCACATTTTTTATTCCCATATGAATTAACTAAAGGTGATGATTTAGAAATAATAATCAAGATTAGGACAACTGGAGCAACTGAAGTCCCAATTTATTTTGTCAGTGAATCAGAATCAGAATTAGACTATGAAATAATGACGTTTTTGCATGGATGGATGAACGGAATATTAGTTGTCATGATATTCTATAATTTTGTCATATATATTTTAACAAAGGATAGTATTTATCTTAGTTATTCATTTGCTGTTATCTCATATTTATTAATGTTTGCATCCTATAACGGCACTGGTTTTCAATATTTATGGCATGACTACCCTGAAATAAACTCCCCAATTTTCGCGTTCATAAATGGTTTCTATCAGTTATCAAACTGTATTTTTATAATTATGTTTTTAAAAATATTCACGAATAAATCTTGGTTAATACATATATTTAAACCTCTACTTTATGCATTTATTGTCTTACTACCTTTATCTTTTATCGCTCCGTATCAAGTTATTATGTTGATATATATAATACTTTCTATTGTATTAAATATAAGTGGTTTGATTGCTGGCATATATTATTCATTAAAAGGTGATAAATCGGCTATATATTTTACACTAGCATGGTGTCTATTAATCATCAGTATCATGATTGGGAATCTTAGAGGACTCGGACTACTACCTGTTAACTGGATAACTCTATACTCCTATCAGATAGGTGTATTCATAGAGGTGGTTGTTCTTTCTATTGCATTAGCCCAAAGAATAGAAAATGATAGAATTATAAGTATTTTAAACTTAAAGAAATATGAAGATTTATATAGAACAACTCTTTCAGGTCAATTCACACTCGACAAAAATGGAGTAATTAATAGCGCCAATCCATCTTTTTGTAAAATGCTAGGGTATAACAATGAAAAAGAAGTAATTGCACTATCAGAGAAAGAGAATGGACGATATTTTCATATAGACAAAAACCTTCCTGATAAATTATTTTCCATGTTAAAAAAAGTACAGAAGACATTTGATATGGAGCTTAAGTTAAAAACCAAAAATGGACAAGAAAAATGGTTCTCGTCATCCATACAATCAATAAAAGACAATAAAGGAAACATTATTGCCTATGAAGGATCACTAATAGATATACACGAAAGAAAAGAAAATGAAGACATAAATAAACGATCACTTCAAGAAAGAATGATGACGATGGAGCATTTAATTGTAGGCATCTGCCACGAAATAAACACTCCTGTCGGCGTAAGCAACACAGCGATATACCATTTAAAAGAAAACCTAGACACTCTTAACGACTCATTCACTAGCGGAACATTAACTAAATCCGCATTCACAAAAGAAATCAAATACGAAAAAGAAACTGCAGAATTAGTAGAAGAAAATTTAGAAAAAATAAATGACTTAATTCGTAAATTCAAAGAAATATCTGTACTCCAAAAAGGTTATAAATATGAAGCAGGGAGCTTATGTGAAATAATCGAAAATCAACTACCTTTACTTCACAAAAAAATTCACCCAGATAATATTAAAATTGAATGTAAAAAACCACTCGATTTCATAGGATACCCAAAGGCATTAATTGATATAATTAATCAAATAATCACTAATTGCATTCAACATGGATATGAAAACAAAGATGAAGTAAATATATTTATTAAAGCAAGTAGCTCAAAAGATAGAATTGAACTAAAAATTGGGGATGACGGAAAAGGCATTAAAATAGAAAATATAAGAAACATTTTTAATCCTTTCTACACAACCGAAAAAGAAAATAACGGAAGTATTGGATTAGGCCTCTATCAAGTTTACAACATTATTTCACAATTAATGGATGGAACAATAGAGGTTAAAAATACAAATCCAGGAACTGAATTCACCATTAACTTCCCTATTCATGTGAAACAGAAGAATGAAAAAATCAAAAACACCATAGATTCATTTTAATCTAGAAAATTAAAAACATGCAATTAAAAAATTTTGAACACAAGGTCCATTAGAATGAAAAAGAAATATTATATTGTAATGGAAGCAATCATACTATCCATACTAATTTCTATTAGCAGCTCGTCAAATGCTGTTCCAGATAACTTCTTTTTTGTTTTTCAGTCTATATATAAATCAAAAGTCACTTCAAATAAGGTAAATAACTATTTTGGGGATTTTGAAAACATTGTTAATCAGCCTGTTACATTTTCGAGCAATTCTGATTTTGATGATATAAAATCCACAATAGAGCACAATAAAATTGATCTATTGCTATGGGGCTATTCCAAAAAAATTGATAAATACCTAAATATTAAAGGATTTCATACCGTTGCCATATCACCAATTACTGTCAACATATATAAGTATGGAAATCACCCTTCTGCTGACAACAATCAGCTTGAAATTGCTGTTCTTAAAGACTCTGCAGCCCATTATTCAGCAAAAAAATATTTCAAGGACAGTCAAATTCCTGTGAAGTTTATTTTCTTTAATAATTACTTTGATTTACTTAAATCTTGCTTTAAAAAAGAAGTCGATTTAGTCGCAGCGGCTCCCTCTTTTTTAATACCACAACCAGATTCTGTTCAAGCATTGTTCAAAGTCCACCAAAAACTTCCCGTTTTTGCCAAAGTTGCAGTATGGGTAAAGGAATCTAACCATAAAAGTAAAAGTGAATTAATTTTCAATTACTTTGAATCTAAAGAGTTAATTTTAAGCAATATAATAGGCACTGAAAAGTTCAATAGACCTTAGTTAATCCGATTTCAAGATCTCAACGTAAACGGTATGGGCGTGATACCAGTGATCACATGCCCATGACTCAAGTACCTCAATTCATTATGAGTTAGACACTTTAAAAGCCCAATTGAATTTCTGATTTATCTGAAAGTTCGGGCTTACACAGCACCACTCTTTTTGATAATTCAGAATCATAATTTACTATTTCCTTCTTAATTAAATTAGCCTTAGAAAGTGCTAAATCCTGCCAATTCTCAGCTAATTCTTGTGTTTTCTTGATATGCGTACACACATATAATTGAAGCTCAGTTTTTTGTTGCAAAATTTTTGATATTTTTTCTATATAAACCAGTTGATCTTTTGTTAATTGATCATGTACTAATTCAATGGGTTCTAGTTTTATAGTAAATGGGTTTAACCCTGCGTAATCGACAATATCAATGACTAATGTATAGGGGAAAAAAGATTGGAGGAGATAACTTGTAGCGGCTTCTTTAAGAGCTCTTTTACTTAAAATCGCAATTAAATCGTTTAAGCCAAAATCTGGATCTTGTATATCTCCTTTAATTGGAATATCTAATATTATATTATTTTTATCATCCTTTAATAGAGATAAGGCCGTTTCAATAGGCATTGAAATTTTCTTACTAACTCGTTCAACTGTATCAGCATCCGAAGGCTCCATTTTACTATTAAGAACAACAACTTTTGCATTTCCACTTAGTTTATCTTCTTTGACATTCAGCTTTAAATCAAAATTTAAAAGCCCTTGACTAGCATGATAACCTAACATCTTTTCAAGATACCCGTTTAACATTAGCAAGTTGAATTCAGTTATATTTAAGTTAGTTTCACTATTCATTTTTTGTAAATTTAAAATAGAATTTAATTCTAATTTACTATATTCATCAAAGCTAATATTTAAATATACACTTGTACTCTCATTTTTATTCGTTATATTTTCTATCACTAAATCTTTAATATCTGACTTTATGTTTACTTTTGGAGAAAGGTTATCATTAATAAAAATTAGATTAGATTCTTGTTTGTTTGACTTCCTTATTTTTGTTACATGAAAGTTTATAGGTTCCGCTATATCTTTTTTATCATCTACCTCTAAATCATCATTGTGGATGATCTCTGTTTTTTTAGCCAACAACATTGGTTTATCATGTTCATCCATTTCAACTTTAATTCTTAAACCATCAAATACATTTTCTTCACTTGAAATATTTCGTCCATCAACCTTCAATTTATTAATGATATATTTATCTAAATACAATTTATGGTCATTTACATTTAATTTTGATATTTCCAGAATATCTATATTTTGAGTTGCAGGGTCTATATTCACGCCGTTAAAACTAACAGAATCAAGCAGTACCTTGTTATTCAAAATGAGAGTATCAATATCTAATAGTTGAATATTACCTGTCCATCTAGGCTGACTATATAAATCACTAATGTCACCTGATATCAATAATTTACTAGGTTTATTTAATAATATCGTTTTATTTGAATCTGCCAGTTCGTTAATTGAAATATCAACACTTAAGGTTAGTCCTTCGGCTTTACTTAGCTTATTGATTTTAATGTTATTAATATCAATTGCGGTGTGTATTTGCTCATTACCAAAAGTAAATCTAATGCCATTAAGATCCGCTTTATTAACAGAAAATTCCCATGGGGTTGATTCCTTCACATCCGCTTTTTCAGGTGCCATATTAGGATCATCAACCATAGGAATCTGTAAACCTAGTACTTCTATTTGTCCTTTTACTATTTTTAAATCAACTTGGCTTCCAGCAAATTCTAATTTTTCTATATTAATTTGATTATCAAATAACCCTAAAATTTCTAAGTCCAATTCAAATAATTCAAAATTCATACTAGAATTTGAATAATTAAATGTCACATCCTGAATAATGATTGAGCCAGCCCATGGGTTAATATTCAAAGATTCAACGTCTAACGAATAATCGTTTCCTTGCTTTCCATACCAGTTTTGCACCCCTTTTATTGCAGCAAAAGGAATCAGCCATTCAATACTTACAACCCATATAACAATAATTACAAAAAGGATTTTTAAACCCTTATTTAAAAACAACATATTTCAATCACCAATTTTTTTACAATTATATTCAACAAACATAAGCTCTATTAGTATAAGTATTTAAAAGCTCACGCTGCAGTTGCGCTGACACCATTAGTATCAAGTTGCGGGGTATTATATGACACAAGAAAATGTGTTTTTTGACGACTTTCGCTTAAAAGCCATATTGGTCATGGCTTTTATCTATAAAGTTACAGAGCTTTATCGTATACGACAAAACTATAATCATAGGGATTTTCTTCACTAGCCATATAATCCGCTCGCTGAACTTCACGCCAATTAGAAAAATCCACCTCTGGAAAATAAGCATCCCCATTTACGTTTGCGTGTACCTGTGTCAAATATAATCGGTCCGCTATAGGCAAGCACAACTCATAAATGGTGGCACCACCAATAATCATGATTTCATCGACACCGTTGATTTCATTCACGGCTTGCGCCACTTCGATAGCGGCCTCTAGACTTGTGACCACCTTTACACCTTCGACAGAAAACTCTGGGTTACTACTGATCACAATATTTGTTCTGTTCGGTAATGGGCGACCAATGCTTTCATAGGTTTTACGACCCATGATAATAGCTTTACCCGTTGTGCAGGCTTTAAAATATTTTAAATCTTCAGGTAGATGCCATGGCAATTGATTATCAATACCTACAACCATATTTTTTGCGTAGGCAGCAATTAAGGCTATTTTCATTATATAACTCTTATCTTAAACACTAAATGGATAGGCTATGGCATCATGATGCTTGTAATCTTCTACGCTAAAGTCGTCCATAGTAACCCACGTTTCAAGGTCTTCTAGGGATTTGATATCTGGATTAATGATTAACTTTGGCGAAGGATATGGCTCACGCTTAATTTGCACATCACGCATGAGTTCAAGTTGGTCTTCATAAATATGTGCATTAACAATCTTATGGTATGCCGTTCCTGCTTTATGCCCAGTAATTTGCGCCATAATGGCCAAAAAGAAAAAAACCTGCACTTGATTGAAGTTCAAGCCTAATGGCACATCGCACGAACGTTGATAGCTAGTAAGATACAAGGTGTCCCCTAGCAATGAAAAATTATGGGTATGCATGCACGGACGTAAACAGCCCATGTGGAATTCACCAGGATTATAGAACGACATGATTTCACCACGATCATCAATACCCTGTTTAAGGTCATTCACAATTTTGCGTAATTGATCAACAAAACCACCATCCGGTTTAATCCAACTACGACCTTGTACACCGTAAACACGGCCCATGTCATCATCACCTTTGCGGTGAGGATTATTCAGCCAAGCTTCATTTAAATTGGCATTGGCATCCCAAGTTTTTGCGCCTAATTTACGAAAGTCTGCTGCATTATCATAACCACGAATGTAACCTAAAAACTCTGCGATGGCTGCTTTGTAAAAACTTTTACGAGTGGTAATCAGTGGAAATTCATTTTTATCCACACGATACTGCAAGTCAGCATCAATCACCGTCAAGCAACGCTTACCTGTGCGTTCGTTTTCAACCCAGACACCATCATCAATGATGCGACGGCACAATTCTAAATACTGTTTCATTACGCACCCTTCTTTTGTGCCAAATTAGCATGGTTTTTATAACCAAGGTAAATGATAGCCGCACCAAATAGTATCATAGGCACACATAGTAATTGACCTCGAGTCATCCACCCTAGTAAATCAAATCCAATATGATTATCCGGTTCACGCACAAATTCCACACTGAATCGGAACACGCCATAACCCACTAAAAATAAACCACTCACTGCCATAGTTGGGCGCGGCTTACGACTATATAACCAAAGAATTAAAAATAGCACCAAGCCTTCTAAAAAGGCTTCGTATAATTGACTTGGGTGACGTGGCAATGGCCCTCCCTTTGGAAATACCATAGCCCACTGCACATCAGAAACACGACCCCAAAGTTCACCACCAATAAAGTTACCAATACGGCCTGTTAATAAACCAATTGGAACCATTGGCGCACCAAAGTCAGTAATAGAATAAAACGTTTTGTTGAAACGGCGACCAAACAAAAACACCGCTACTAACACACCCAGTAAACCACCATGGAACGACATACCGCCCTCCCATATTGCAAATAACCAAAGCGGGTCATCCAAAAATTTAGGAAAATTATAAAACAATACATAACCAAATCGTCCACCCAGCACCACGCCCATGGCAGAGTAAAATATTAAGTCGCCAACTTGGTCTTTATTCCAGCCTGAATTAGGCAAGTTAGCGCGGCGCACCATTAACAGATACGCTAATGAAAAACCCACTAAGTACATCAGTCCATACCAATGAATACTTAAAGGGCCAATGCTTATAGCAACTGGATCAATTTGGGGGTAAGTCAGCATATTTATTCCGTTATTATTCTTACAAATTCAGATTCTACAAATTGGCCGTTAAAAATTTAACCGCCACAAACACTAACATGATGGCAAATAATCGTTTCAGTTTTTCGGCACTTAACCGATGGGCCAATTTAGCCCCCAAACGAGCACATGGGACACTGGTGATCACAATACCCAATAACGCAGGCCAGTAAACATACCCAATGGATTCTTGTGGCAGTAAAGGATTACTCCAACCAACCGCCATATTCGACAACGCCCCAACCAAAGCAATTGGAAAACCACACGCAGCAGCTGTCGCAACACTGCGCTGCATCGGATGATTACACCAAGTTAAAAACGGCACGGTTAAAGAGCCACCACCAATACCAAACAACGCCGATGCCCAGCCAATCCCTGCACCTGCCGAACCTAGCCCAACAGGGCCAGGTAGAGAGCGAGTTGGTTTTGGTTTTAAGCCTAACCCCATTTGTGCAGCCATCATTAATGCTGAAATACCAATGACAATTTGTAGTCCTGCTCCGCTTAAGGAGTCGGCTGTTAAAACTCCTAACACAGCGCCTACTAAAATCCCTAGGCTAAGCATTTTTACGATGGACCAATCCACTGCTTTCTTCTGGTGATGAGTGCGTACTGAGCTCAACGAGGTAAAAACAATACTGGCAAGGGATGTGGCCACCGCCATATGAGTCAACACATCATTTGAAAAACCAAGGCTTTCAAAGGTGATCACCAGCACCGGCACAATCACCATTCCACCACCAATACCAAATAAACCCGCCAGCAAACCTGCAAAAGCGCCAACAGCCAAGTAGGTCAAAATTAACATATAAGCTTCAATTGAAAAAATGGGTGAGCATTATGAATGCTATTATGGCTAAGGGCCAGTTTCAAACGGATACATTACTGGCTAATTTTAAGATCATAGGTAAACTTCGCTTATGTGCTTAATTACCTTTCGTTGGCAACCAAATAGCCAAACCCCCCTTATATTAGCCGCCAATCGCGATGAGTTTCATGCTCGCCCTGCTGCCGTCGCCCAGTACTGGCTTGAACATCCTCATGTATTGGCAGGTAAGGATTTATCCGCTGGTGGCACTTGGCTTGGGGTTACTTTTGATGGGGCTTTTGCAGCTCTGACTAATGTTCGTCAGCTACCCGCACCCTATGAGGGCCAAGTTTCTAGAGGCAAGCTGGTATTAGATTACCTAGCCCACAACCAAGACCCACAATCTTATTTGCAAAAAATCGCACAGAACCCAACCCTATACGATGGGTTCAACCTAATTGTAGGCAATCGAACTCACTGCTGGTACTACAGTAATCGCTCTCAAAGCGCACCTGTTTCACTTGAACCGGGTTTATACGGATTAAGTAACAATATTCTGGACACTCCTTGGCCCAAATTGGAGCGTGCAAAAAACCAATTATCAAATTGGATGAAACAACCCAGCCAGCCGCTACACACGATTCTTCATGAGCGCCAAACATACCCTGAACACCTACAGCCCAATACAGGTATTGGCCAGCCTTGGGAAACCATGCTTTCTGCCGCCTTCATTACCAGTGATGAATACGGCACCAGAGCCTGTACCAGCTTACAGATTCACCATGATCAAATTGAATTTACCGAAGAAAGCTATGATTTGCAGGGCAAAGCCACAGAAAAAGTAGATTTTAAGATTTAAAAAAAATTCTTTAAGATTTTTTTGCTATTTAAACTCAGCAAATATCTGACACCTAAAGCCATATTTGCAAAATACAGCGCTAACTGATTGTTTTACTTGCTGTCATTTTTTTGAATTACAAACCCTTGCGCGACGTAACCAAAACGTCCTAAAAAGCAGCGTGAAATCCATCACATAATACATTTCCCCCTGCCATACTTTGTTGTATGGACAAGTACCTATATACAGCCCCAGTTAGGCACTCCCCTGTGCAATCACAAAGCAAAGCTTTGTTGGTTTTGGGCGTATTATGCTTATCACTTTTATATTCAGCCATTTTTTTCAGCGGCGTTACGCGCCCCGTAATGGCCCCCCTTGTGGCACAAGAAAGCCTAGAGTATTGGTTATATGAATCCCCTAATAATGTGGCGGGAAACATTAGCCTGCGCTATCGAGAAGAACTAGACCTACTTTACCGGAACAATGACTTTCAACCTGTTTGGATGGATCACTTTGAATTAAGCAAAGCCGGCAAGAAACTGGTCAGTAGCTTAAGGCACACAGCCAGTGATGAGTGGAAAGCCTATCGCTATCGCATCAGTAAACTTCAAACAGAAATTGAGCGACTCAGTAATCAGCCTAAACATGCCGCTGCCATCGATGTATTACTAAGCGATGCCTACATCGATTTTGCTCAACAGGTGATGAATAATGAACTGCTTCCCAATAATGGCGAGCTGGATCACCCTTCGTTTAAGAAAGTAGCCGCCCCGCCTACTACTCGAATATCATCTTTGGATGTTATTAGCTTGCTTTCACAAAGCCTAGAACAAGGCAAACTCTTTAGCTTAGTTAGCCAACTTGTACCAAAACACAAAGGGTACGAGCGTTTAACTAAAGAATTAGACCGCTACCAAGAAATTGCTGATAGTGGCATGTGGTACCCCTTAGACATAAATACAGAACTTACAGAAGGGGATCGTCACCCACAAATACCCAGAATACGCTGGATGCTTCAATCTTACGGGGATTACCATCAAGGCTCTTTAGATTGGCTTAAACCCCAGCAAGCCACACAAGACCCACTACTGTTAGAGCAAGACTATCAAGCCGGTGATCAACGCAGCACCTACCAATTAGACAATGACACCGTTGCCGCTATACAGCACTTTCAAACTCGCAACGGTCTAACCGCCCATGGACGTATTGACCAAGCAACCCTTGAGCGTTTAAACGTGGCACCGTATTTTATGGCACAAAGAATCGCGTTAAATATGAAACGCTGGCGTTATCTACCAAAACACCTTGGTGAACGCTACATATTGGTCAACATGGCCAATTACCGCTTAAACTTCATAGAAAACGGTGAAAGCCAACTGAGTATGAAAGTCATCATTGGTAAAGAAAAACTGCGCACTCCCGTTTTATCAGAAACTATTAATTCCGTTGTTTTAGCGCCAGTTTGGAATGTGCCTCACCGTATTGCTAAGCGCAGCATCATCCCATCCGCCAAAGCTAATCCTAATTATTTGAAAGAACATAATTTTAAAATTTACGAAGGCTGGCAAATACCCGCTAAAGAAATCGACATATCACAAGATATCGATTGGGATGGCTTTAATGCCAGAGAAAACACCTATCGTTTTGTGCAAGCACCAGGGGAAGAAAATTCCCTTGGTCATGTGAAGTTCGTGATCCCAAATGATCAATCCATTTACTTGCACGACACCAATCATAAAGAATTATTTCGTTACAAAGACCGAGCCCTTAGCAGTGGCTGTATTCGAGTAGAAAAACCCTTTGAATTAGCACACGCCTTATTAAAAAAACAAAACTGGAACAGAGACACCATAGACAAAACCATTCAAAAAGCTCAAACACGAGCGGTTCGCCTAAAAGAACCCGTTCCTGTGTACCTTATGTACTGGACAACGTGGGTAGACGAGAATGGTCAACTTCAAGTCCGTGATGACGTATACAAACGCGACCAAATTCATGGCGAAAGCCATAAACTGGATTCCATCGTTTTGTAATTCCCTACGCTTCTATAAATGTAATAGATAGGCACTTTGCTTATAACCACCCAAAAATGGCACAATCCCTGCGACTTTATCCATAACAATAAAAATCGTCAGGGACCAAGCAGTGAATCGACGCGACTTTATCAAACAATTGGGATTATCCAGCCTAGTGATCGGCAGCAGCCCTGTTTTCGCAAACAATAGCTCATTGATCCTGCCTGACACAGAGCACCGCACCCTCAAAATCAAAAACCTGCACACAGGTGAGAAAATTAACGCCACCTACTGGGAGAATGGTGAGTACTTAATAGATGGTTTAGCTGAAGTGTATTTCATTATGCGTGACCATAGAGCAAACAAAGTCACAGCCATTGACTTAGACCTGCTTAACAACCTGCATCATGTACAGCACACCCTTAATACCAACAAAGAAATCTATTTAATCTCAGGCTATCGCAGCCCCGAAACAAACGTATCCTTAAGACGCCAAAATCAAGGTGTGGCCAAACACAGCTTACATATGCAAGGACAGGCAATGGATTTCCGCATTCCCGGTATTAGCAACAAGCATATAAACAGAGCCGCCCGCAGCAGTATTTCAGGAGGCGTGGGGTACTACCGTAAAAGCGGTTTTATCCACCTAGATACAGGGCGCAAGCGTCATTGGATTGGCTAATAACCCTCGTCACAACTGTACAATTTACAACCACCTGATTTGAAAGGGTTTTTCTTTTCATACAGCTTATATTTGTTATGATGTGTTTTTATCGCAATAACAATAATGCCTGTGCGACATACTTACTTAGCCACATTAGGCCTTTCAGAAGGGGCTGATCAACAAAGTATTAAGACGGCTTTTCGTCGGCTTGCCTCTGTCTATCATCCAGACAAAGACCCTAATCATCGCCAGCGCTTTATTGAAATCTGCCATGCCTATGATCAACTCATGGCACCAAGCCCACAGATCAAAATGAAACCCACTCGTATGAACACCAATAGACGTCTTGGTAAACGTGGAGAGCCTTCACAACGGCGCTTCGAAACCATGCTAGAGCAGCACTATAAAGGGGTAAATGTTAGCGTTAAGGCATAATGCTCTAAGTAGAAATAGGCCCAAGAATCCGGCTCTGGCCAATCTTATTCAATGCCAGTTCCAGCGTACTACTAATCACATTCGCATCATCTAGCTTGATTACATCCGCCAGCAACTGCTGAGCAAACACCATATCCGAATTACGAATCACAGATTTCACCCTAGGCACGTTTGTGGCATTCATTGATAGCATATCGTACCCCATGGCCATCAAAAGCAGGGCTCCCGCTGGATTCCCCGCCATTTCACCACACACACTAACAGGGCAGTTTTCACTTTTACCTGCATTCACAATATGCTGTAACGCCGATAACACCGAAGGGTGAAAACTATCATACAACCCAGACACCCTAGGGTTGTTTCTATCCACTGCTAATAGGTACTGGGTTAAGTCGTTAGACCCAACCGATAAAAAATCCACCATGCTGGCTAATTGCTTTGCCTGATAAACAGCGGCAGGCACCTCAATCATGACTCCAACCTCAGGCATTTTCACCTCGATACCTTCTTCAAGCACTTCTTGAAAAGCACGATAAATAAGATGTTGAGCCTCTTCAACTTCACTGATACTGGTAATCATCGGCAGCATGATCTTTAAATTATCCAAACCATGGCTTGCTTTTAACATAGCACGTACTTGCAATAAGAAGATCTCAGGATGATCTAAGGTCACACGAATACCGCGCCAGCCTAAAAACGGATTATCTTCATCAATTGGGAAGTAAGTAAGCGCTTTATCTCCACCAATATCCAACGTTCGCATGGTGACAGGCTGAGGCGCAAAGGCTTCTAATTGTGAACGATAGATTTGTGCTTGCTCTGACTCAGAAGGAAAGCAATCACGCATCATAAAAGGCACTTCTGTACGATACAGGCCAACACCTTCAGCCCCTTTATCTAGGGAACGAAAGGCGTCGGTAATAAGCCCCGTATTAACAAACAACTGCAAGCGATGCCCATCAAGGGTTTGTGCTGGTAAATCTTTAATGGCCTCAAGACCTTTTACCAGTGCTTTTTCTTCTTCAACAATTGCTTGAAACTGCTGCAGCATTTTTTGCGATGGGTGGGTGTATATATACCCCCGATAACCATCAATTACTAACTCAATGCCGTCCATTTGCTTAACAGGTAGATCTAGCGCCCCCATAACCGTAGGAATGCCCATTGCTCTGGCTAAAATAGCCACATGGGAGTTAGCAGAGCCTTTCGCGCTAACTAAACCAACTAGCTTATCTTCTGGCACCTCTCCTAACATGGAGGGGGTCAGCTCTTCGCTAACCAATATGGTATTCGGTGGGAACTGAAAGTCTGACAACGCATCACTGGTGTCTTGCAACTGCGACAATACCCGCGCACCAAGGTCTTTAATATCTGTGGCGCGTTCGCGCAGGTAAGCGTCATCCATGCGATCAAAGTGATTCACATACTCTAAAATTACATCCCTGAGCGCCCCTTGGGCCCACTGGTTGTTTTCTTTAATTCGATTGATGACTTCGTTGCCTAATGCATCGTCATCCAGCATACGAATATACACATTGAACAACGCTTGCTCTTCTGGGCGTAAATCTTTTAACGACTCACCAACCAGTTTAATCTGTTTACGGGCACCCTCTATGGCACTTTTAAAGCGCTTAATTTCTTCATCAACATTGCTCGCAGCCCGATCCGGCACATCGTATAGATCCGCCGTTGGCGACAAAACCACGACGGTACCAATGGCAATACCCGGAGCCGCCGCCGAACCTTTTACTACCACATCTTGTTTGATTTTTTTCTGTTTGTACTTATTCGGGCTATCCAATACTTGGCCAGTGGCCTCTGCGTGAGCCAACACTGCAGCCAGCTGCGCAGACATGGTGACCATGAAGGATTCTTCCCCTTCATCAAATTTACGCCGCACAGACTGCTGAATCACCAACACACCTAAGATGCGCTTTTGATGGATAATGGGTACGCCCAAAAAGCTATTGAATTTCTCTTCGCCAGTGCCTGACAAAAAATGATACTTAGGATGCTTAGAGGCATCATCCAGATTAATCGGTTCTTCGCGTGCAGCTACAAACCCCACTAACCCTTCATTATTTCGAAGGCTTACCTTTCCGACTGACTGGGTGTTTAGCCCTTTAGTCGCTCTTAAAATATGTAGCTTAGATTTTGGCTCATAAACATATACCGAACACACTTCGGTTTGCATGGCTTTCTGAACGCGATCCACAAGAATAGCCAGTGCGCTATCCAAATCTGGAGCACTGTTCACTTCCTGTACAATTTGGCGTAACACATTCAGCATATTTGCTTCGCCTGCAGTTCAAATAATTTAGGCGCCAACTCACGCATGGCTCGACGGTATACATCTCGTTTAAACGGCACAACTTGTCCTAACGGATACCAATAACTAACCCATCGCCAGCTATCAAATTCAGCTTTATCAGCAAATTCAAAGCTTATGCGGTTTTCATTACTGGTTAATTGCAGTAAGAACCACTTCTGTTTTTGTCCAATACATACTGGTTTACTATGATGACGTATCATGCGTTTAGGTAAACGATAACGTAGCCAGCCTTTTGTACATCCCAAAATTTCAACATCTTCAGGTAATAGGCCCACTTCTTCTCGTAGTTCTCTAAACAAAGCGGCTTCGGCACTTTCATGGGATTTAATCCCACCTTGAGGAAACTGCCATGCATCTTGTCCAATACGTCTGGCCCATAACACTTGAGCCTTTTTATTCACCAGTATGATGCCGACATTAGGGCGATAGCCTTCAGCATCAATCACGGTCACATCCAAAATTTAAATTTAATATTCCCACCATACTATTAAAACATAGCCATTGGAAACCAGTGTTTTTTTATTCCATTTTTGCATAAGCAGAGATTATGTGAGTGACTTACACAATATTAAAGACACTATCGGTCCTAAAGGCTAAAATACGCCCATTTTTAGATTGGGGAATACCGTGGCTCTGGCAATATTCGACTTAGACAATACGCTAATTTCTGGGGACAGTGATCATGGCTGGGGGCAGTTCTTGGTAGAAAAAGGCAAAGTAGATGCCGTGTTGTACCAAGAAAAGAATGATTACTACCTAACTCAATATCAATTAGGCAAGCTAGATATCCTAGAATATTTAGAATTTTCACTAAATGCGTTAACACAATTCCCGCAAGAAGAGCTATTTCAGCTAAGAGAAACCTTTGTAAAAGAAGATATCCTGCCACTTATCACCAATAAATCCCGAGCCCTACTGCAAAAACATCGCGATGAAGGTGATTACCTGCTAATTATCACCGCCACCAACCTATTTGTAACTGAGCCTATCGCCAAAGAATTGGGGGTAGATGACATTATTGCCACGGAACCAGAGGTTATAAACGGTCGATACACAGGCAAAATATTCGGTACGCCTAGTTTTCAGGAAGGAAAAGTGAAGCGCTTAGCAGCTTGGCTCAAGCAAAAAACGCTATCATTAGAGGGAAGTTACTTTTATAGCGACTCCCATAACGATCTACCATTACTAAAACAAGTGGATTATCCTGTAGCAGTGGATGCTGACGACACCTTAACCGCTTATGCAAAAGAACATAACTGGCCAATTATTAGCTTAAGGGATGACACTTGATTACCAGATATCCAGTAAACATCGTCTGTAATGTACTGATTATCATCAGTACTATTAGCTTATCGGGGTGTGATAAATTATTTGAGCCGCCCGAGAAAGTCACCCCGACTAAAACCCAAGTCGAAGTAGACAGTGACGGCCTGCTATCTACGAGTAATTTATTTGTTTACACACAAATGTCCGACGCTTTAAGTAAAGCTCAAGAATTAGACTCCATCATTACCTCCTTTTTACACCACCCAAATCCATTGGCATTAGAAGAAGCTCAAGCCGCATGGATTGCTGCATATAGTGCCTATGTAAAAGTAAGCTTTTTTGAAAAAGTGCCCCGTTTTGAAAAACCACAATTTCGAGAACAAGACGAGACCTATCAGCACATACAAGAGCGCCTAGATAGCTGGCCCATCGAACCTGGATACATTGATTATTTGCCCCTTTACCCCCTCAGCGGCATCGTCAATGACCTTACGCTAAACATCAACCAAACCGATATCAAAGCACAGCATGGGTTTTCAGATTTACGCTTTGCAAGCTTAGGCTTCCACCCTATGGAGTTCTTACTATTTGCTGTAAACGGCAAACGCAGCGCTAGGGATTTTATTCCTCAAGAAAACAGCGTTGAAGTCGTATCCGCTGACACCATTGTAAAAGAAGACGCCGAGATACACGATGACGCCACTGAAGGAGCTTCGGAAAGCTCTGAAGCACACGATCATGCACACGTAGTTGTGAACGGCCCGCAAAACCATAATCGTCGTCGAGAGTACCTGCGCCTATTAAGTGGCTTGATTGTAAAAAACCTGCAAAAATTAACGGACCGATGGGAACCTGCCCATGGCTATTACGCCAAACAATGGCGCCAACCTAAAGCCGCTCAAAAAACATCCAGTTTAAGTGATATTTACCAAGTCATTTTGGATACTATGCAAAATACCTTACTTGAAAAACATCTGCAGCCACTACTCACACAAAATACCGTTGAAGATTTACGCAGCCCATTCTCAGCACAAGACACCAATAATATCTTAGATATTATTGGTGGTATTGAATCCCTATTTAATATGGATAACGGTTTTACCAGTGAAATAAAAAAACAAAACGCTGAAAGCGCTGATAAGCTAACCGCCATGTTTCAACGATTGCTTACTGACGCAAAAAGACTCCCAGCAAACCTTGGTGAACTGCCGCTAGCAAAACGTAAAGAACTGCTACTGCCCATCCAAGACAAAACCCTGCAATTATTTGAACAGCTCTACATAGGAGCCGATGTTTTGCGTTTAACGGTTCGCCCTTTACCAATTTCTACAACCTAACTTTATCTACCTAAGAAATGGGCGCTGTATAAATTCAGCGCCTCATTATAGGGTGTTTCGATACAATCTGTTCCATATTCACATGCAATCCATTCAAGTAATCTTGCGTATACCCAACTAATGCTACGGCAACTACGTGCCAAGCCTTGACCTTTCGCGTCATGTCTCACTTAAGTTGATACTGGTAGTATCTAAGTCCAAGTAGTGAGTTTAACCAGAGTTATTAGGAGCCATTATGAATGTCGATTTATCCAGTGAAGATCTAGCATTTCAGCAAGAGGCTAGACAATTCCTAGCTGAAAAATTGCCTAAAGATATTGCGAAAAAAATCAAAGAAGACCTGCACCTAACAAAAGAAGATAATATTGTTTGGCAAAAGATTTTAGCCGAAAAGGGCTGGTCTGCTGTCAACTGGCCAGTTGAATATGGCGGTACCGGCTGGACCTCTACACAAAAATACATTTGGAATACTGAATGCGCCAAAGCAGGAGCACCTATCATTGTACCGTTTGGCCTAAGCATGGTTGCTCCTGTCATTTATGGCTTCGGTAACGACGAACAAAAACAACGATTCCTACCTAGCATCCTAAATAGTGACGTTTGGTGGTGCCAAGGCTATTCAGAACCCAATGCTGGCTCTGATCTGGCATCCTTAAAAACCACTGCCACATCTGATGGTGATGACTATATCGTAAACGGAACAAAAACTTGGACCACTCTAGCACAATATGCAGATTGGATTTTTTGCCTTGTGCGTACAGGTGGCCCAGAAGTTAAAAACCAACAAGCCATCAGCTTTTTATTAATTGATATGAAAACGCCAGGCATCACTGTTTCACCTATTTACATGCTAGATGAACGCCGTGAAGTAAACGAAGTGCATTTTGATAATGTGCGTGTGCCTAAAATCAATCGTATTGGTGAAGAAGGCCAAGGCTGGACCTATGCCAAGGTTTTATTGACACATGAACGTACTGGCATTGCAGAAGTTGCAAAAAGCAAAGACACTTTATCCAAGGTTAAAACACTAGCAAGTGAAACCAACGACGCTGGCTCGTCGCTAATGGAAAACCCTATCTTTGCACACAAAGTAGCTGAGCTAGAAATTGATCTACTAGCACTAGAATATACAGAACTAAGAACACTTGCCGCAGTGAGCACAGGTAAAGCACCTGGGCCAGAGTCTTCCATACTCAAAATCAAAGGCACTGAGATCGCACAAAAGATCGACGAGTTAAAAATTGAAGTAGCCGGATACTACGCCATACCATTTATTGACGAGCAATTTAATATTGAATTTGATGGTGAAAAAGTTGGCCCAGGATCTGCGGCAAATAGCGCACCGATGTACTTCAATCATCGCAAAACTACCATATATGGTGGCAGTAACGAAGTACAAAAAAATATTATCTGCAAAGCTGTATTAGGTCTATAAGGAGTCAACCATGGATTTTTCATTATCAGATGAACAACAAATGCTGCAAGACAGCATCGCACGCTTTGTACAAAATGATTACGACTTTGACTCACGCTGCAAAGCTATGAAAAGTGAAGACGGCTACAACCTTGATCACTGGAAATTATTTGCAGAACTTGGTTGGCTCATGGTGCCATTCACAGAGGAAGATGGCGGTCTTGGCGGCAACGCCACAGACCTTATGATAGTAATGGAAGAGCTAGGCAAAGGCATCGTTATTGAGCCATTTTTAGCAACCGCAGTGATTGGCGGCGGATTAATTTCAAAAGCCGGTAACGCCGAGCAAAAAGAAACTCTCATTGGTGCCATTATGGATGGCAGTTTGCAACTTGCATTTGCCTATACTGAGCCAACCAGTCGTTATGCTTTATCTAATGTGGCTACTAGCGCACAAAAAAATGAAAACGGCTACATTATTAACGGCCATAAAGCCGTGGTATTGAACGGCGGTATTGCCGACAAGATCATTGTGAGTGCTCGTACCTCTGGCGAACAGACTGACTCAGCGGGCATTTCACTGTTTATAGTGGATGCCAATGCCGCCGGTGTGAGCGTGAATTCATACCGCACCCAAGATGGTTTTCGTGCAGCTGAAGTTCATTTTGATAACGTACAGGTATCAAATGAGCAATTACTAGGTAACGAAAACCAAGCGCTGGAAGTGATTGAGTTTGTATTGGACCGTGCAACACTAGCAATCTGCGCCGAAGCGGTTGGTGCAATGGAATCGTCTATCACAAAGACAGTTGAATACACAAAAACACGTGTACAGTTCGGTGCCCCTATTGCTAAGTTCCAAGCATTACAGCATCGCATGGCCGATATGTTCATTGAACACCAGCAAGCCAAATCCATTGTCTTAATGGCAGCAATGAAACTTGATCAAGCAGAGCAAGATGCATCAAAATCAGTGGCCGCAATGAAATCACTTGTGGGTCGAGCTTCAAGAAAAGTGGGTCAAGAATCCATTCAGATACACGGCGGTATCGGTGTTACTGACGAATTAGATGTAGGTCATTATTTCAAGCGCATGACAATGATTGAAATTCTATTTGGTAATAGCGATTACCAAACACAAAGATTTGCCGCGCTTTAATCGCCACTAATAAGTAAAACATTTATAGGGCCTTAGGGCCCTTTTTTTGATTCTTTATTAACCCCCACCTTACAATCATTGCAAGTAGCAATACTTTTCATATTTTACAAAACCTGCAACACTGACCTAATAAATAACAATAATAACGAGAGTCACAATGACACCTGATGTAATAAAACAATGGCACCAAATCGCAGAAAGCAAAAATATCGATCTTCTAGATGATATCTTAGCCGAAGATGCAAAAATGTATTCTCCAGTGGTACATACCGTACAAGTTGGTAAAAGCATTACCAAAATGTATCTTGCAGGAGCACTAATGACTTTAGGCAACGAATCATTCAAGTATGTACGCGAAGTTTACGATACTCAATTTGCATTACTGGAATTCGAAACAGAACTAGAAGGCATTCTTGTGAATGGTGTAGACATGATCACGTGGAATGACGCAGGTAAAATCACTGACTTTAAAGTCATGATCCGCCCACTCAAGGGCATTAACGCCGTACATAAAGTCATGGGAGAAGCATTACTTAAAATGCAAAGCAAGAATAAGTAAAAACTAACCTAATCTTGTTTATTACCCACAAAAAAAGCGATGAATGACCTCATCGCTTTTTTATTAACCTAAATTAGGTTTAGTTATTACTTGTTTTTCTTCGCTGAATTTGCACGCTTACGCTCGTTTTCAGTAAGGAACTTCTTACGAATACGGATGCTTTCAGGTGTTACTTCAACTAATTCATCGTCTTCGATGAACTCAAGTGCTTGCTCCAATGTGTGCTTAACTGGTGGAACCAAGTTAATCGCTTCATCCGTACCAGATGCACGAACGTTGGTTAGCTGCTTAGCTTTGGTTGGGTTAACCACAAGGTCGTTATCACGAGAGTGCAGACCAACGATCTGACCTTCATATACTTCCTGTGCTGGCACAACAAACAAGCGACCACGTTCTTGTAAAGTAAATAGCGCATAGCCCAATACTTTACCTGCAACCATAGACACCAATACACCGTTGTGACGAGTAGCCACTGGGCCTGCTTTCACTTCACCGTAGTGATCAAAAACATTGGTCAAAATACCAGAACCAGAAGTCATGGTCATAAAGTCGCCACGGAAGCCGATCAAGCCACGAGCAGGCATGATGAACTCTAAACGTACACGACCCTTACCATCTGGAACCATGTTGGTCATTTCACCACGACGATCGCCCATTTCAGACATCACTGCACCTTGGTGCTGCTCTTCAACGTCGATTACGACTTGTTCATATGGCTCTTGAATAACACCATCAATTTCTCTTTGAACCACTTCAGGACGGCCTACAGCAAGCTCAAAGCCTTCACGACGCATGGTTTCAATTAATACAGATAAGTGAAGCTCACCACGACCAGATACTTTGAACTTCTCAGGACTATCACCTTGTTCAACACGTAATGCCACGTTGTGAATCAATTCTTTTTCTAAGCGTTCTGCAATATTGCGGCTCGTTACAAACTTACCTTCTTTACCAGCAAACGGAGAATCGTTAACTTGGAAAGTCATGCTTACTGTTGGTTCATCAACAGACAGTGGTGGTAATGCTTCAACATTTGTAGGTACACAAAGAGTGTCAGAAATACCTAACTTATCGATACCTGTAATACAAACGATATCACCAGCAGTGGCTTCAGGTACCACTACACGATGCAGGCCATGGTAACCCTTTACTTCAGCTACTTTACCGTTACGAGTTTTACCTTCTGCATCAATAACCGTTACTTGTTGATTGGTTTTCAACGTACCACGAGTAATACGGCCAATACCTACAACGCCTTTGAACGGGTCGTAATCTAAAGATGAAACCTGCATTTGAAGGTCGCCATCAGGATCAACTTGAGGCGCTGGTACGTTATCAGCAATTGCTTGAAGAAGCGGCGTCATATCTTCAGCCATATCTTCGAAATCCGTTCCTGCAATACCGTTAATAGCTGAGGCATAGATAACAGGGAAATCAAGTTGCTCTTCAGTGGCACCTAAACGGTCAAACAAATCGAATACTTCATCCATTACCCAGTCAGGGCGAGAACCAGGACGGTCAATTTTGTTAATAACAACGATTGGCTTCAAGCCACGGGCAAATGCTTTTTGCGTTACGAAGCGTGTTTGCGGCATTGGGCCATCAACCGCATCTACGATCAAAAGCACAGAGTCAACCATGGACATTACACGTTCTACTTCACCACCAAAGTCGGCGTGTCCAGGGGTGTCCACAATATTGAAACGGTATTCGTTCCATTTGATTGCAGTGTTCTTCGCAAGAATGGTAATACCACGCTCTTTTTCTTGATCGTTTGAGTCCATCACACGCTCGCCACCTAGTTCTTTACGATCTAGGGTGCCTGATTGCTCAAGAAGCTTATCAACCAGTGTTGTTTTACCATGGTCAACGTGAGCGATGATGGCAATATTGCGTAGGTTTTCAATCATATAGATATCCTGTCAGGCCTTGCTGTTAACATGCCTAAAATAAAAAAACTGCATGGCGCTATCTGCAGTGTGATGCGCGCTCGATTGGTGTTAGGCCATAATTTCTTCGCCCGTAGACACAAAAATTACCCGAGACGATTAAGCCTCTAAACCCCGCATCGACTATCACTGCCTCTTTTTGGCTCAAGTTCAAACCTAAAGAGTACGTTGCAAGGAAACTGCCTTAAAAATTTAGGCGGCGATTATAGCCATCTAATGCCATGCAAGCTATGAAAACCCATAGAAAAAACGCTTTTTTCGCTCACTTTTCAGTCAATTTGCATATTTAACTAAAAATGTCCCTTCAGTGAGCACAATCACGCTATCTTAGAGGGGCGGTTGAACCTATAATGTGCAGGCTAAATTTGATGGATTCTACTGGAAAGAGACATTCATCACCCCATATGCACCACTTATGAGCATAAATAAAAATAACGCACCATAATAAAACAAATAGGTTTGGCCTTATTTCCTTAAGCCCCTTGAAGTCCCTTATTATACGCCCATTTAACGAATGGCATGCGTTTTGCTCTAAGTTCGGGCAGTGCACTAAGTGCAAGCTACTTATTACAAGAGCAATCGTTAAAAATCTGACGCAAATCGTCATCAACCATTGGAGAGCACCATGTCAGAGAACACTCTGAAGCTGATTAAAGATAATGATGTGAAGTGGGTAGACCTACGCTTCACCGACACAAAAGGTAAAGAGCAGCACGTTTCCATCCCTGCTTCTTACGTTGATGCAGAATTCTTCGAAACTGGCCAAATGTTTGATGGCTCTTCAATTGCAGGCTGGAAAGGCATCAACGAATCAGACATGATTCTTTTACCAGACGACACTACTTCTTTCCTTGATCCGTTCACTGAAGATGCCACTTTAGTTTTACGTTGTGACATCATCGAGCCTTCTACCATGCAAGGTTACGAGCGTGACCCACGTTCTGTTGCTAAGCGTGCTGAAGACTTCTTGAAATCAACAGGTCTTGGCGACACTGCATTCTTTGGTCCTGAGCCTGAATTCTTCATCTTTGATGACGTTCAGTTCGGCGCTGACATGTCTGGTGCATTCTACAAACTGAACTCTGAAGAAGGTGCTTGGAACTCTGCCAACCCAATCGAAGGCGGTAACATGGGTCACCGTCCTCGCGTTAAAGGTGGTTACTTCCCAGTTCCTCCTGTTGACTCTTCACACGACATCCGTGCATCTATGTGTAACACCATGATGGCAATCGGCCTTGACGTTGAAGTACACCATCACGAAGTAGCAACCGCGAACCAAAACGAAATCGGCGTTAAATTTAACACTCTAGTTAAGAAAGCTGATGAAGTTCAAATGATGAAATACGTTGTACACAACGTTGCTCACGCATACGGTAAAACAGCGACTTTCATGCCTAAGCCTATCGTTGGTGATAACGGTTCTGGTATGCACGTTCACCAGTCTTTCTGGAAAGATGGCGAAAACATGTTTGCTGGTGACGGCTATGCAGGTCTTTCTGAAACTGCGCTTTACTACATCGGCGGTATCATTAAGCACGCTAAAGCACTTAACGCATTCACTAACCCATCAACAAACTCTTACAAGCGTTTGATCCCAGGTTTTGAAGCTCCAGTAATGCTTGCTTACTCTGCACGTAACCGTTCTGCTTCTATCCGTATTCCTTACGTTGCAAGCCCTAAAGGTAAGCGTGTTGAAGCTCGTTTCCCTGATCCATGTGCTAACCCATACCTAGCATTCGCAGCAATGCTAATGGCTGGTATTGATGGTGTTAAAAACAAGATTCACCCTGGCGATGCTGCTGATAAAGATCTATATGATCTTCCAGCTGAAGAAGCTGCTGCAATCCCTCAGGTTGCTGGTAGCCTACGTGAAGCTCTATCTGAACTTGAAAAAGACATGGACTTCCTAACTCAAGGTGACGTGTTCACTAAAGACATGATTGAAGCTTACATCGAACTTAAGATGGAAGACGTGTATCGTGTTGAACACACAACTCACCCAGTTGAGTTTGACATGTACTACTCTGTTTAAGAGTCAGGCGCTAAATGTCGGGGGTCAGACGCAAGTTTGACCTCAAAAAAGAAAGGTCGCTTCGGCGGCCTTTTTTATGGCTAAGATTTAGCAAGTGTTGAACACAACTCTCTACCCATGACCCAGTTGAGTTTGACATGTACTACTGGGTTTAATTCTTTTAGATTAAACAAGTATAAAAAGGAGCAGCCTACGGGCTGTTTTTAAAAAATGTTGAGCGCAATTCATAACACTAGATGTTAGATGGTGGATGCAAGATGTATTTCGCTTGAACCCGCTCAACATTCCGGAGGAGCGAGGCGGAATCCACTTGTAATCGTAGAGAGGGTTAGCATGAGAGAAGGGAAGGCGTAACCCACCATTGCACCCAAAAATGACTACCGAGAAAACCATGAGTTACGATCTCGCTTCGCTTGATCTAACACCGTTCTACTCTCATCTCTCATCTCTCATCTCTCATCTCCGAATATCAATTTTGTGCGCTTTATTGAGAAATACACAAAAAAAACAGATACAGTAGAGCTTCACTGAGAGCTATTTATGAAAATTATATCCCTACTGTTTTTGATATTGCCTATTTTTAGTTATGCACAAGTTTACACTTGGATAAATAAAGAGGGTGGTCGTGTTTATGGCGACGAGCCACCTGCTCATGCAAACAAGGCTGAACTTCCCAGTATTCAAGAAGTGAATATGCCCAAAATAGTGCAAAATGAAGATTCCACCAAAACCGACGAAGAAAATGAATTTAAAGGTTATGACACCCTTGAAATAATTAGCCCCAAAGAAGACCACATCATTACATCCAAAGACCTAGGAAAGGTTAAATTACTGCTGCATATTCAACCAGAACTTCAACCCAAAGATGAAATCGTATTATTATTAAACGGTCGAATCGTGCAAAAATCCCGTAAGCTAGAATTCGAACTAGACAGCCTCAACCGCGGCTCCCACCTGCTTCAGCTACAAGTTCGTAATGGTAATAAAGCCCTAATTATTAGCCCTAAACGCCGTATCCACGTACAACGCCCATCCATATTAAATCGCTCACGCTCTTAATGGTGCACGCCTGCATCATTATAGTGCTATATTGACCATTGATTTTGTTCTTTCGAACTAAAGCACCCTTGTGAACCACCTATTCATGGGAGGGTTTGGCAATAACAGTGCAAAATTGAAATGGCTTACTTCTTGCTACAAGGCCATTACCTAGGAAAAGATATGTTATGGCCGATTTCGTTTTTTATAAGCAACTGATCAATCATCTAAATAGTTCAATATTAGTACTAGATGATCAGCTGTCTGTTCAATACCTCAATCCTGCTGCTGAGGCTCTTTTGCAAGTCAGTGGTCGTCGCTGTGTAGGCGTAGCTGCTGAAACTGTCTTCTTAGATGTTAAGCAGGATGTGCAAACCTTCGAAGCATCTCTTAGCCAAGAAACCTCATTCACAAAACGAGAAGCCGAAGTTAAGCTTTTGAATCAACAAATCATCACACTAGATTACAGTGTTAGTCCTGTTGAGTTTGATAAAACCATGTGCCTCGTTGTTGAGATGCACCCACGTGATCGTTTGTTACGCATTAGCCGTGAAGAAGAACTCATTACAGCACAAGCCACAACCCAAGCACTCGTACGTGGTATGGCCCATGAGATTAAAAATCCTTTAGGAGGCATTCGCGGTAGCGCACAATTATTAGAGCGCGTGCTAGATAATGATGAACTGAAAGAATACACCCATATCATCATTGAAGAAGTCGATCGCTTAAGAAACCTAGTAGATAAAATGCTAGGGCCCAATAAATTACTCGAACGAAAATCAACTAATATCCACGAAGTACTCGAGCGAGTACACAGTTTGATTTTCGTAGAAGCAGAAGGCCACCTTAAATTACGTCGAGATTATGACCCAAGTATTCCTGAGTTTTTGGCCGACAAAGAGCAACTTATTCAGGTGGTGCTGAATATTACCCGTAATGCAATGCAAGCATTATTGGGGCAGCAAGACCCTGAATACTTCCCCGAGATCACATTAAGAACTCGGGCAATTCGCCAATTCACCATTGGCCACACTAAACACAGACTCGTATTGCATCTAAGCATTATCGATAACGGGCCTGGTATTCCAGAAAACATTAGAGAAAGTTTGTTCTTCCCAATGGTCAGTGGTCGAGCCGAAGGCACCGGACTTGGGCTATCCATCGCTCAGTCCATAATCAATCAACACCAGGGAATTATTGAATGTGATAGCAAGCCGGGACAAACGCATTTTTCAATTTACTTACCACTAGAGCTTGATCAAAACGATTATTCCGCTCAAGTGCAAAAAAATATATTTTAAAGATTGGGACTAAGCCATGAATAAAGTTTGGATTATCGACGACGACCGTTCTATACGCTGGGTATTAGAAAAGGCGTTAGAGCAAGATAACATTGAAAGCCAATCCTTTGAAAACGGCGACAAAGTCATCAATGCATTAAACCGAGAAGTGCCAGATGCCATCATTTGTGACGTACGCATGCCAGGCATTGACGGTTTAACACTATTACAGCAAGTCCATGATGTAGACCCAAATATACCGGTAATCATCATGACCGCTCATAGCGACTTAGACAGTGCTGTTACCTCTTATCAAAAAGGTGCCTTTGAGTACCTGCCAAAACCATTTGATGTAGATGAAGCAGTTGGCCTTATAAAACGCGCCATAGCTCACAAACATGAAACAGCATCACTTAATAACCAAGAGCCGGCAGAACCCTATAAGAACACTGAAATCATTGGTGAAGCACCTGCCATGCAAGAAGTGTTTCGTGCCATTGGTCGCTTAAGCCACTCTAATATCACTGTATTAATCAACGGTGAATCAGGAACCGGTAAAGAGTTAGTCGCTCACGCTCTTCACAAACACAGTCCCCGTAGTGAACAGCCTTTTGTCGCATTAAACATGGCTGCCATTCCAAAAGACTTAATTGAAAGTGAATTATTTGGCCATGAAAAAGGCTCGTTTACGGGTGCAGGCGGTCAACGCCGTGGACGTTTTGAACAAGCCGATGGCGGTACCTTATTTCTAGACGAAATCGGTGATATGCCTGCAGATACCCAAACCCGTTTATTACGAGTATTAGCAGATGGTGAATTTTACCGTGTAGGTGGTAGTACACCTGTAAAGGTAAATGTGCGAATCATTGCAGCCACCCACCAAGACTTAGAAGGCCTAGTAAAAGCAGGCACATTCCGAGAAGATTTATTTCACCGCTTGAATGTTATCCGTATTCATTTACCTGCCTTAGCTGAGCGCCGTGAAGACGTACCACGTTTATTACACCACTTTTTAAATCGTGCAGCCGAAGAACTAGGCGTAGAAGCAAAAGTACTGAAAAGCGAAACGGAAGATTACCTATGCACACTTCCTTGGCAAGGTAACGTACGCCAGTTAGAAAATACCTGTCGCTGGATTACGGTTATGGCCTCTGGTCGTGAAGTGCATATTAACGACTTACCCCCTGAGCTACTAAACCAAGAAGAAAAAGCCACAACCAGTAATAATTGGGAGCACGCGCTCAGAAATTGGGCTGACCAGCAATTAGCTCAAGGTAAAAAAGGGATTTTAGATTCCGCCGTACCTATTTTTGAACGCATCATGATTGAAACTGCACTGAAGCACACAGCAGGTCGTCGTCGTGATGCCTCAATATTACTAGGCTGGGGTCGTAATACGTTAACCCGTAAGATTAAAGAATTGGGTATGGAAGACAGCCCAGAAGAGGAAGAGATTGATTAATCCTCTGACGAGAACTCACTCATAAAAGAAAGAATGCGAAGCCAATTTTCAGCTTCGCTTCTTTTATCAAAGTATTCCTGCTTAACCGTTTTATTACGCCTAAATTGTGCGTCTTTTTCTCTCGCCATAATCTTCAATACACTTTTATTCACGACCGCGGCTTCAGCCAGCTGGCCATTATCTTCTGCCCAATTTTGAAACTCATGGATAAACTCAACCACCTCAGGTGGATGTAAGCCCCATTCTGTCAAATCAACTAAAGATGCCCAATGGTTATGAGGTAATTGAGAAATAAGAACTTTAGCTTGAAGCATAAAACGCAATGCGGTTTCTAATTCGATCACACCACGAACATTTAATAATAATGTTCGTCCACTGATATCAACGTCATACCCTCCTAACTCAGTATCAAAAGTAATCATCGAAGATATCCTATTGAAGAATTGTATTAAGTATAGTGCATGAATAATTTAAGGATTTATAATTTAAAAATATATGAAGTTTAGATTCTAAGAGCATGGGCTAATAAAGTTCTTTCCAGTAGATAATTTTATCATGGCCTCGATAGCGTCCAAACGTCACATTTGTAATTGGCCCTTCTTCACTGGTATCTAGACTTTCATCCCAGTTATAGGTTAGCCATGACGGAGACGAATATTGTGTAGTAATGGTTCCATAATGGCCATTAGCTGGGGCACTCCAAGACAACCGCCATATCCCTGCATTTAACGAACCCGAATCAAAATCTTGACCACTTAATGAAGTGTCCCCCGTAATAAGAGGGGTTGAAGCGTCACCTACGTCCGTCACTAGAAAATTAAAAAACTCACTGATATCCACATTAGTATTAGAGTCCAATTCATTTAATTGGAATGTCTGACCGTCATAATATTCCGCATACATATTATGTGTAAGTTCGCTTAATTCCGAACCAAAAGCATTTTCTATATTTAAACGCCCATATCTAACCTCGCTACCTATAGGCGTAAAACTCAATGAATTTCCCGTTATATTGTCATCATCTGAAAAGCTATTAATATTAATCAACACATCCAAATCAAAAGGAGCGATTAATGCCAGCATGGTTCTTTCTACATAATAATGATCAAATAAATTAAAACTGGCTGAATATATTGAGTTAGAAGATTGATAACTAAACGCATGTGCAGATAAAACTGAATTTAATGTTAAAGGTGTAACATTATCATTGCCCACGTTATTTAACGTCACGTTTAATGTCGGCTGTGGATTCTTGAAAAAATCACCAATATAGTTCTGTAGTACATCCGCAGCTGGAAAAGCATTAACTGCATCAAACTGATACTGTGGCGCACTATCATAGGTAATTACACCGTCACCAAATTCATTAATTTGCCCTGTATATGTAAAGCCGTTATTCGCTGAGTTGAATTCACCATCATCTTGTTTCGTCAATCGGAATGAACTTGGAGTAAAGCGTCCAATAGGCTTAGAGGAAGTAACAGGTAAATCTTTGGATAAATAGCTATTCCCACCTATATCAAGGCTCACAACCCCCATTTCACTCCATGCCATATCAAATGTTTTTGTTCCAGCAACAAGATCTGCACTAGTTTGAGTAATATAACCCGTAAAGCCGGAACTGGGAGCTATCAGACTAGGTGATAAATTCACCGCATGATTAAACGACAAAAGCGTTTTATTATTATCGCAGAAATCAAGATCCCCATTAGATTCCCAGCCTTGGGCACTTGTTGTAACAGAAAAAGACTCTCCTGATTTTTTAAATACACTACAACTGGCGTAATCTGCATCATTACTGCCAGCACATTCACTATTAATTTCATTTACATTAAGACAAAAACCAGCAGGAATAAACGTCATGGATTGGGATGCACCCAATATATTACTCCCAGATAATGCTTTAAAAGCATGTAATGTTATGCTGCCCGCATCTTGATACACAACATCAGGCAACCGCGCCGTACTATTTAAAGAGAAATTCAACAAAACAGAGGTATAAGAGCCTACTGAACCGGTATTTTCAGATATTGAATTTCCATCAATTAAAAAATTGGAATTCCCTGATCCGTCACATGCTAACGGATCATTACATTCAACAGCAATTTGTATAGTTTGGGGCCCTGAAAATAATGACTGACATACTCCAGTTTCAATATCGGTTGTTATCGCACGTAACATCACGGGATGATCAACTAAATCAATCTGGAGGGGCTTATAAGATATTAAGTCAGGAAAAATCTGAGACTCTATAACACCATCATCATATAAAAACCGGAAGATAGAAGTTTGAAATATAATATCTTCATCATCCGCTTGATTCGCATTACCTGTTGTCTCTGAAATATTAAAACCATCTACAATATTAATATTGGTTGTTTCCACATGCGTATTAGATAAATACAACTGCACGGAGCCATTATCAAGAGATGAAAATTGGTATTCAGCAATACCTGAATCGCTTGCACCAGTGATCAGCGTACCTTGCGTACTACCACTAATGGACCAATCACCATTGGATGTTGTTGTGGACAAGTCTATGGTGCCAGTGTAATTACTCATAATGCTATTATCCGAACGCATAGCATCAATAGTAATCAACTCCGCTTCACAGTTTACACCGATACCCGTGTGAGTAATTGAAAAGTGATCCGCCAAAGAGGCTTGTATTATTGTGATTTTAGCAACTTGATCAACAACATCCGCATTAGTTGCACTTTCTATAGTCATAAAAAAATAACTATCTACTGAATTATTTGTATCTATCGTATCAACATTTACAGTAACTTGAGTTTGACCTGCGCTTATCGTCACACTGCCTGATTTTAAAATATAATCTGTACCCGCAGCGGCATCACCATTTACCGTGGTATAATTAATCACTACATCACTAGTAAAAGAAGTATTTAAAACAAATGTCAGCACTGCACTACCACCTTGACTCACTACAACATCTTCTAAAAAACTCAGGCTAGGTGCTCCAGCAGGCAGTGGAGGTGGCGTCGAGTTATCTTCCCCTTCTGTAGGAGGAACTGAATTCCCTGTAGGGACTTGCCAGTCTCCCACACCATCTGGAGTTCGATATGTTCTTCGAGTAGAAGCAGCACCACTTGCTGAAATAGGGAATGGATAAACACAGTTTTCAAATTGTGGATTCACATTATTAACCGTTAAATAGTCAACAACATCATCATTTTCATCAGTTAATATAATATCAAACCCACCAATCCAATCGATGTAACTTGAAGGCTCAGGGGAACCGGAGTATACCCAATACTTTCCCGTTCGATCAGCATCGGATAAAGACAAAACACTAGAACAAGAGTAAAAAATGATAAATATAGTTTCACATATTTGTATATTCCAATTATCTAATAGTGAATTATTGATCGTATTATCTAGTTTTTTAATCTCGATAAAATCATCATCATTATTAAAAAATTGATGCTCTTTACTCACTTCATTAATACTAACCAATCCGGCATATGGAGAACAATCAGACCAAACTGGGTTAGTTAATAATAAAATAATGAATCCGAATATGAGCGATAAATTCATCATGGTACGACCCGAATTTGAACAACCCTTATGGCCTGATCCTTCTCTAAGCCACAACTACCCTCACTGGTAAACGTGTAGTAATTTTTACTAGAAACGGTTTTAACATCACAGCTTACGTTGAGTATGCATTCAGAAAAACCTATACCCGTCATTAACTGATCTTGAATAAAGTTAGCAGTGCATGAACTTAGTGTCTGCTCAGAATTCAAACTATAAACCGCAGCAATTTGCGCACCACTTTCCGCCACGTAGAATGCTCTCAGGCTTAACCATTCGCGTCCATAAGCCGCCGCATTTACATCATTAAATCGGTTCATAGCTGAAAGTAGCAATGTCAGTATCAGAATCAAAAATAGAGCACTTGGCAAACCTAAACCTAACTGATGCTTAACATGAATAGAATTAAGGTACATTTCTAATTTGAACCTCCCTATTCACTTGTAAAACTTCAGCATTACCACCATTGTTTAATTGATAATTAATCGAAACAATACTGCTACGCTGTAACGAGCCTAAATCTATTTGGAACTCTAAACTATTATCAACCAAGCCATTTGCAATTAGCTTTCTATTAGGTAGTGAATTGGGTAAATTTGCAGATAGATTATTAATACTTCCAATGAAGCCATAATTAGAAAACCAAAATAATGAATTATCAATCTGACAGAATGCATTTGGCTCACTTACAAAAAACATTCTTTTTTGACTCGACTCAAATTCAAATCGAAAACCACTAGCAAAATTAAACACACTTGCGTCGCCTACATCACTAGTATAAGTGGCTTGAGAAGATGAGATCATTCCAGGATTTCGACTATTGTCAAAAAGATCGCTTCCCTGTTTTCTCGGGTATATGGCAACATAACCCAATTGAGGCAGTGAACTATCAATACTTACAACATGAATTTCGGTATCTATATTTTCCGAACCTAAAATAGGTGCTTGTAAATATTGGCTGGCACTTAATATAGGAATAAATTCAACACATGAACTATCAGAGTTTATCCGCACACTATTTGGTAATGCATTACGAATTTGTCTTGTTAATTTCTCATTTATAATTGATGCTATCGCGCTGTGATTTGTTCTCTCCAAAGTACCGACAAACGATATAGCAGTTAAGCTGACAAACTCTACACTACCAACGGCTAACACAGAAATTATCACCATTGTGATAATTAACTCTATTAAAGTAAAACCGGTCATTTTTTTAGGCCACTTAATAACCATTAAAAATTCCCTCGGTACGCACTCATACGTCTTTGCAAAGAATTAGACGAAGTTACACTCACGGTAATGCGTTTTACCAAATGGTTTTCACTCAGACCTAATTCTAAGCCTGCACATTCAACGTTAATTGTCACAGCGAAATCAGTATACTGTGTGGTATCAAACCCACTTTGCAAAAGTACAGGGGGCTGATCATTGATACCGCCATAGTCATCAACATCGTCAAACTGATTTCTACTTTGTCCCTCATTTGAAATGGTGCATGGTGACTGAGCTAATGCAACTTCACCACCACCTTGGGGGGTTTGATCATCAAAATTAAGGGGTAATATTTCGTCTAAGTACCCCTGCATTAATGATTGAGCTTTTGCCTCAATAATAGGCGCAGTACCTTGAACAATTGATGTAGAGAGTGAAGATGTTAATGTTGATAATGCTATAGCCAATATAACAATCGCGATTAACATCTCAACAAATGTAAAACCCTGACTACGGTACACATTCACCTCCATATGCATATCCGCTTGGCGACAGGCACCAATTCTTACTTTGAGTTGAAGGCACACAAAAACGATGATTACTGCTTAATTTATTATTTGACGCATCTACCAAATCACCATAGCCATCAAAGCGAAACGTAGCAGGAAACGACATAACCGATAACAAAGCACATTCATTTGAAAAACTAGCATTGGAGTAATTGATAGATAAGCCATTATGCTCAACATCAAACTCATCAATGAATTGTCCAGCCTGCGATAATGTAAATCGCCAAACTTCGGAGGTTCTAGAGATAGTCAATAATAAAGGCTGAGTAAGCTGCGTTTTTAAAAAGGCTTGTCGCTGTGAATAGCGAAGCTGGTTGATCCAAGCTTCGCTTGCAAGTGATGGCGTATACTGTGAAGGGCTTGAAAATAGACCAATGCCCACGGCGCTTAATATCGAAATTAATACGATAACAACGATGAGCTCAATTAAGGTGAATCCATTCGCCTTGGTGGTCATAATGAATCACATTAACAACCTGATAAAGCACTAATAGCTGGTGCTGCAGGGTCGCCATCAAAATCTGGCTCAGTATAAGTAAAACCACATGTCTTACCATTTAATACAATACTCATCACCCTTGGACTATTCGCTGTACCATCACCAGATGCCGTAGTACAGGTATAATCAGCAGAATCTAATCCCGCTGCATCACAAATATTTACGACAGCAGCGTTAGCCGAAGGATAACCCCCTACCATAACGACAGTGATGTCTTCTAGAACCACACTGGCTGGACTTCCGCCATCAGCTAAATATTGCGCATGAGCTATGGCCGAACTGGATTTCACAGCGCCTCTTGCCCCTTCAATACTGGAGGTTTCAGCATCACTAGAAAAATCAGCAAATTTGGGTAAGGCAACAGCACTTAAAATCCCTAAAATCACAATAACCATAATTAACTCAATTAAGGTAAACCCTACTTGATTATAATTAGACTTAATTGTATTTGTTATCACCATAGTATTCTCCATTTTTACTACACACCCTTTGAGAGCATTGCCCTACCTAATTTAAGTGTAGTAGAAAAATATCATTTCAATATGGTTAGTACTGCGCCTGAGGATAAATCATATTCGATTCTGCTATTACTAGCGCCCTGCTGATAAGTATAAATACATTTTGAATCGGCATTGGTTGTCACAAGATAATTGACCCCCTCACCCGATACACTTGAAACGGTAATCCCGTTTGTCGATAGCAATGCATCCCATATGCGAATACAGCGTAAAACATCACCGGACAAAGAAGGGCTATGGGATGAAGCTGTCGTTTGTTGAGCATCACTTGGCCATCCCTGTTCAGTGGTAGCCACATCATTACGCCCGAACCCTTTAATTGAGTCCACAGGGCCATTCCCACCGATTGCCACCCACTGAGTGCGAGCCAACATAACCGCACTGGCAAGTGCGCCTCCAGTGGCTAGAACTGAACTATGATGGGCATCATCGTAATTATTGGACATGCGTGGCAATGCAATTACAGACAGTATCGCAAGTAATGTGATAACAATTACCAGCTCCAATAATGTAAAGCCCAACATATCACTAGAAACCGTACGTGGTTTAAACATATATATCACCGAGCACTAGTATTGAGGTCCCACAGTGGGAGGAAAATACCTAAAGCTAATATCAAAACCATAACCCCCATAAATACTAATAGTATAGGCTCAATTGCACTACTTAACTGACTTACCTCGTAGTCTGTTTCTTCATCATAAAAATCACTGACATCACCTAATAAACTATCAAGCGTGCCGCTCTCTTCTCCTACTGATATCATTTGTAGAATAAGTGGTGTAAACATACCTGATGCATTAGCGGTTCTTGAAAGGGATTCACCTCTCTCAATGCCTTGGCGCATTTCTTTAATGTTTTGTTCGATATATAAATTACCAATGGCATCTGAACTAATTTCAATTCCTTGTAATATGGGCACCCCTGAAGAAGTTAATAACGAAAAGGTGCGTGTAAAACGAGAAAGACAAATATGTTTTATTAAGCTGCCAATTATGGGGATTCCTAATTTAAACTTATCCCATTTAACAGAACCTAATTCAGTATTTATATACTTAACAAATGCTATGATTCCAATAATAAGAAATAAAATGAAAACCCACCAATATTGCAAAAAGAAATTGGATATATCCAATAGTAGTTGTGTTAAAAATGGTAAATCCCCTCCAAATTTATCAAATACTTTTGAAAATTTAGGTATGACCAAAATGTTAACTACAATAATGGCAATGCAAATCGCACTAATAACGATAGTAGGATAACGTAATGCACTGCTTACTTTTTTCTTAGTCTCACGTACCATTTCAAGATATTGTATTAATTGAAGAAAAGCTTGATCTAAGTTACCAGTACTTTCACCCACATGAACCATATTGATAAAAATTGGACTAAAATAATATTCATGATTTTTCAGCGCTAAACTTAATGTATTTCCTCGACTTAATACATTCCCAACGTCTAACAAAATATCTTTTAATATCGGGTGCTTAGTCGTCTCTGACAAACCATAAACAGCACGCATAATAGGAATACCACTTTTCGACAACGCATGCATTTGTCGACAAAATAATACCATATCGTTCAAGGGGATTTCTTTTTTAGGAAGATGCTGTTTAAACCACTCCCCCACATCAATAGAAGGATTGATCTCCTCAATAAATACAGGGATTAATCTATCATCTATTAAGCGAGCCGCAACAAGATCCCTATTATTTGCCTCTTGCTCGCCAGTGTATAGCTTTCCGCTTTTATCACGAGCCTTATAGCTATAAATAGGCATCTTGTTACCTCAAACTTTCTAGTGATAGTGCATGGTCATCTAAGCTTGCTGACACTTTAAATACTTCACTAATCGATGTTTTTCCTTCAATTGCTAAATCCAAGGCACAAGTTGCCAGTGGTAAGTACAGATCACTGGATTTTGCTAATTTTATAAATGAATTTGCATCATTACGCCTCAATGCATCTAGCATATCGTCATTCAGTTCTAATAATTCATAAACCCCTGTGCGGCCAATATAACCCGTATTTGAACAATGGTGACAGCCTTCACCTTTGTAAAATACGTTTTCTTGTAAATCCCCGCCCATACCTTTAAGCCAGCTTTTTTCTTGTGCAGATAATTCATATGGTATTTTACAATTTTGACAAACTTTACGAATAAGCCGCTGCCCCACCACTGCCCTTAAACTAGAAGCAACCAAATATGGATCAGCCCCCATATCCATTAACCTCATGGCTGTTGATATAGCATCATTTGTATGAAGGGTAGACAAAACCATATGTCCAGTCATGGCTGCACGTAAGGCAATTTCTGTTGTTTCTGTATCCCTCATTTCGCCAATTAAAATAATATCAGGATCTTGTCTTAGTGCTGTGCGTAATATTTTTGAAAAAGTTAAATCAATCTTATTATTTATTTGTACTTGATTGATTCTAGGCAAGCGATATTCAACAGGGTCCTCTGCGGTAATGATTTTTTTATTCTCTGCATTAAGAGAATTTAAAGCTGCGTATAATGTAGTACTCTTACCACTACCTGTAGGGCCTGTCACTAACACCATACCATGAGGGCGTGAAATAAGAGTTTTAAAACGATTTAATAATTTCTCACTCATACCAATTGAGCTAAAGTTTAATAAACCATGACTTTGATCCAGTAAACGCATGACCACCGCCTCACCATATTGAGTTGGCAAGGTCGATAAACGTACATCAATACTTCGATTTAAAATTCGTATATTAAATCGGCCATCTTGTGGCAGCCTTTTTTCAGCTATATCTAATCCACTCATTATTTTTAATCGGCTTACCAGCGCACTCACAACTCGGCGTTCTTTCATAACTTGTTCTTGTAATTCGCCATCAATTCTTAATCGAACCCTTAGTACCGATTCATCTGGTTCGATATGAATATCCGACGCATTAACCTGTACTGCATCTTCGAATATATTCTGCAACAAACGAACAACAGGTGCTTCGCTAGCGTCAGATTCAGCCAATAAGGCTTCCAGATCCAAATCGCTTTGACCTAGTTCCTCGTCCAATTCAACAGCAATTGTGGCAATTTGCTCAGTACGGCGATAGATACGATCGATTGCATTAATAACTTCATGTTCTTTCACAAAAGCTGGTATTATTTTTTTCTTAAGTACCCGTTGTACTTCGTCCACTGCCAAAATATCCAATGGATCCATGAATCCAACAAAGTATTGGTTAGGCTCTTCAATTAAAATAATCGCACGATAACGCCTAGCCAGGCTCTCTGGTAACCTTCTGGTTACTTCACTATCAAATTGGAAACGGGATAAATCGATAAACGGCATTGCAAAATATGAAGATAATTCCAACAGCAATTTATCTTCACTAATAAATCCAAGGTCAATTACTGCACGACCAAACTTTCTTCCTGAGCGCTTTTGCTCATCTAAAGCCATCATTAGCTGTTCTTGGCTTATTAAACCTTTTTCTACTAATAAATCACCAACGCGAACCTTATGACCTCTATTTTTCATTGGTAATCCTCGCATCAATATGGGATATACGCTCTATTACAAACGATTTCAATAAAGGCCCTAATTTTCTTGATTTTAATGAGATCAAATATAATTTCTTGGCGACTAAAATTTTATTTTCTTTTTCATAGCTGATTGCTGCCCCGATTTTCCACTTTGGATCGTTATTATCTATGGAGATCAGCCTTGTATATAAATTAATGGCACTCAGATGCCTCTCACTACGTTGCTCTCCCTGAGCTGATAGCGCCAACATTTTTTTATTCGTTAATAAATCAGGTACGGTTTTCAATATTAAAGGATACACAGCACTAGGATCAGAACTAAGTAGTCCAGCATAATCATAAAGTGGGCGTATATTTTTATTAATTATTAACTCTGGTGGGGAAATATCTGAATTAACAATCTTAGGTTTTTCTTTATTTTCTTTATTTTCTTTATTTTCTTTATTTTCTTTATTTTCTTTATTTTCAACAATTATAGATTCTTTTAATTCATCAGATGTATTTGATGAAATAACATTTAATTTTAGGTCATTTGTAGGAGATTCTTTAGTTGGTATAACCACTTCATTTTTTTCATATATAACATCAGATTCTAAAATTTCTAATTTACTTACTGAATCTTCAATAATATTATCACTAGTTGTAGTTATATTTTTTTCATCACGGCTAACATATGGCAAGCCAATATCATTGCTTTCAATATTAAGGTAGTACAAAACCACGTACGCAGAACATAAAATAATACACAATAATACTATATATTTTAACACTGGCTTATATGAGTGATCATGTCGATTATCTTTCAACATAAAATCAATAGTGCCAGCATATTGATGCTGCCTCTTTCTATTATCTAAGTCTCTTAATACGTCATTTACAACACTCATATTGATCACTATTTACCTAAAAAACCAATGTGAATATTTATCGACACCTTCGGTATCCATAGCAGCACGCTTAACCATCGACGCTGATACTTTATTTACTCCTTTTGAAAAGGCTATTAACATCGCCTTTCCACTAATAATATTAATTAGCCTAGGTATTCCCTTGCTGTATTTATGTAATTTTCTTATTGCTGAACGTTTAAAAACAGCTTCACCTTGATAACCAGAATAGGCTAAGCGATGAGAAACAAACTGATCTACCTGACTGATATTCAATGCCTCGATAATATAGCTATAGGTAATTCTTTGGCGTAATTGTCGCAATGAATGTCGACTCAATAACTCGTCTAACTCAGGTTGAGCAAAAAGTACAATTTGCATCAATTTTTGACTTTCTGTTTCTAAATTAGTAAGTAGTCGTAATGCCTCAATACTTTCCTCTGGTAAAGCTTGTGCTTCATCTATCACTAACACCACTTTTTTATCATTAAGTGCTAGTCTGATTAGCTGTTTATTAATAGCCTCCATTAATTCATCATCGGCAAGCCAGCTTAAATCTGGAACTTGTAATTCTTTAGCAACTGATCGTTTTAATTCAACAGGATTAAGGCTTGGGTTAGGGATATATGCACTGCAGTACTCGTTTTCGTCTAGTGAATTAAGCAAGCAACGACAAACTAACGTTTTACCTACCCCCACCTCTCCTGTTACTTTTATGATGCCTTCTGCACTACTTAAAGCAAACATCATCATAGATAAGCATTGCTGTGTGCTAGGTAATGCCACATAGAACTGTGTGTTTGGAAGTAACGAAAATGGCATTTCTCTAATATTAAAAAAATCTTTAAAATCTTCGAGAATTGCCCCCATAGTCGCGGTTGACTGGGAAGGGCCTAGTACATTTATAGCTTGACTACTCATCGGCCTGATCCTCTTTATTTTTCCAGCTAGGATATTGCCTTTTAATCTTATCTATCTCTTGAGCCCAAACATCGCTATCAGTTATGGTCGGTTGTAATAAGATGACCAATTCACTTTTTGTTTTTGTATGCTGCTTTTGAGTAAATAAAGCACCAACCAATGGAATTCTTGATAACCAAGGTACTTTTGCATCTGTTTGCTTTTTCTTGTTTTGTAGTAAACCGCCAATAACAACCACCTGTCCATTTCTTGCTTTTATTATACTGTCGGTTTCTCGAATGCTGCTAAACGCCATAGGTAATTCGAAGGTATTCCCCCCTACTTCTATTACCTTACTTCTTTCAACCACTTCTGTAACACTTGGGTGAACGTGTAATATGACTTCATTATTTGATCCAATTTGAGGTGTCACATCTAAAGCAATTCCCGAAAAGAATGGTGTAAGACCAACCTCAGGACTGGTATTTGTTGATGTAGTCGTTGTAGTTGTATTGGTACTAACATTCGTTACAAAAAATTCATCTGTACCAACTTTAATCACCGCTTTTTGATTATTTACTGTGCTTATTCTTGGTGAAGATAATACTTGTACTTCACCTTGTCTTTGTAGTAATTGAATAACACCAGTAAAGTCAGATGTATTGAAATTTAGCGAAAATATACCCGCTAAACTGTCTGGATTGGTAATATTTGCCGATGATAATGAGACTGCCGAATCTTTGCTTGAATCAGAAAATGAGGCCCCAATACCCGCTCCAAATGAATCCCACTGAATACCTGCTTGAAATCCATCGTTTAGTGTTACTTCTAATATTTTTGCCTCTATTATTACTTGTTTCTGCAATGATAATTCAGCTTTACTCAAAAACTCTTCAACTGCCATTAATTCAGAAGGAAAAGCCCTCACAACCACTAATCCAGCTTGGGCATCCACAATTACCCTCCTTCCTTCACCATTCCCCACCATTACTTGAACTGACTGCTGTAGGCTTTTCCAAAAATCTGTATTTGCTTGGGTTTCAAGACGAGTGGCTGTAGAAAGATTTTGGTTGCCATCATTTGTACCTTCAGAGCCACCACTATCATAAATATGACCACTGGAAACAGACATACCACTACTGCCTTGTCGTGATACATTTAAATAATTCAAATGAAATACTTTATTTTGTAAAGTCTTAGGTACAATTTGATATCCATAGTTTGTCTTTACATATTCCAGTTCATAATTATCTCTAATTGCTTCTAGTGTTTCTTCCAGTGTGACATTTTTTAAATTTAACGTGATATTCTGCTTTATATCTGGATGAACAAGTATGTTCACGTCTAAACCATCGACAAGCCCTAAAAAGAATATTTTTGCCGGATTCCGCTTTGCAACCACATCAAAACGCAATGGCTGTGATTCTTCATCTAAATTTGGCAACAAGGCATCATAAGTAGATTTTGAAACATCTAACTCATTATATTTAGGTAAATCCTCAACTACCTGATCAACTATATCTAATGTCTTTTCAGGATTTGATGAGCAAGAAATTACAAACATAGCTGTAATAATGTTCAGTATTGCAAGTTTGATTTTTTGCATATCAACGCCTCACATTAGGTGCTGAATCTGTTAAATTTAAAATCCATTTCATATCGTCCCTTACCAAAACTACTTCATCCGGTTTTATACTAATGACTTTTGCCTGATGTATATGTTGCCCTTCCCTTAATACATAGCCATTGATAACGGCACTCTTCCCTGCTTCATTAATGACTACTTGCCTGAGATTAAATTTCTCACTTACTATATTGACTTTCTTTTCAATCTTAATATCTGTAATCTTTTTCTTTAGCCAAGGAGGCATCATTGGATCAAATTCACCAACTTGTGCATACGCTATCCCATTAATCATTAACACTGATAATAAGATTAATCTCATAGCCCCAACACCTTATTACTGGTACTGAGTGTATGAACATTAATTTTTAAGCTTCCAGCAGGATAATCAATAATTTCGTAAGATAAGTCATTCCAATATAACTGCCACTCTTCGTTTTCTATTTGCCCTACAAAATTCAGTGATGAAAAATAATCTCCTATTAACTCCATTGCCAGTTCATGTTTATATAATATTTGACTGCCTTCTGAGCCTTTATTAATCTCTAATTTTTCAGGTGGCGAATTCTTTAGCTCTTCAACGGTTAGTTTGTTTTTTGCCAACAGCCCTTTAAATACTAAATTCATCTTATTTGGGCCTATTAATGCCGATGTCAATTCATTAATTTCCTGATTCTGCTCTTCAACTCGAATCTTTAGCTTATTCAACTTGTCTTTATAGGGTTGATCTAAATCTAGTTTTGATCGTGATTCTAACTTCGATATCCTATTTTTTGATTCCGCTATTTTTTTACTTAAATTGTCACTCTGTGATTTATATTCCATCCATTTATCGTATATTGGTAACCACACAGTCATTACTAAGATCATTGCTACGGCGCTGGCACTTATTAGCGCCATCAAACGTCTTTCGCGCAATGTCAATCCATTAATTTTGTAATGAAATGTTTTCCAATACTCCTTCATTGGATTCTCCTTCACGTTGACTACCAATCTTAAATTCTAGATATTCACCATTCCTACTCACATTAAATGTTTCAAATTCAAAATTTTTTAATTCCTTTATGCTTGATAATTTTTCAATGTATTCTGACAATCCATTAGATTCAATGGTATATCCAGTTAACTCGATGTTTTTACCTGAGTCTCGAATTCTTAACTTTGTTAACCATGCACTTTTAGAATTTACATTTGTCAATGCAGTTAAAATACTAGAAAAATGTATACCATTATTATCGAGCTCCTTATTTTTCAAATACGATAGAATATTCCTATTTTTTAATTTTTTATTTTCATATAACTTAATTTCCTCTAGTAATATTTTATCTGTTTCGGGTTCTGGAAATTTCTTGACTGAAGCATTTAATTGGTTTTCCCAATATAGTGTTTGCTCCTTAAGTGATTCTTGATTTTTATATTGAAATTCACTCATAAATGACAAAATTACGAATACAAATAAACCTATAACTAGTACATAAAAATTAATTATTACAATAATACTGGCTGAAAATTCCGGCTCTATTTTTCGAAACTCTTCAAGATATAAATTAACCTGTTGCATAGGAACCTCGACGAAGCAGTGTTCCTATTACATGTAAACAGTCTGAATTTTTACACTTTTCCAGTTCTAGCTCCCCGCTAAACGACAAAAATTCCTTGCAGTCATAATTAATTACATTTTGTTCCAAAGACCGTTGAAGGTGCTCTCTAATATCAATATCTATTAACTCGGATGGCAATATATAAATCTTATTTGCGATGCCTTTTCCAACTTGGCTTTCGTAATAATCTAAGGAACGCTGAATATCCAATACGAAACGTTCGACCATGACATCCTGACTTTCATTTTGTATTTGAAGTTCTGTTGTGTCTTGTGCAATAAAACTCGAATAACCCATTTCAATTAAACGTGTTAGGTACATGCCTTCATGTGAAAACATATGAATTTGTCCGTTATTTTCTTTTAAGCTAATAAAGGCCACCGTTCCTTGCTCTGCCTCTGGCATCAACAATGAGAGGTTCCTTAAAGCCAATTCTTCTATATCTATTATTTTTAAGTCCAATCCACAGTCTTTTATGAACTGTATTTTTTTCTCAATTAATGTTTTTGACGCAGCAACCACATACAACATTTTCATGCGTCCACGGTAGGCATCGTCAGGTAAGTGAAAGATGTCTATTGCAGCATCTTCAATAGGTAGGTTAATTAGGTCTTTTAAACGCCAGCGAACCGCTTCAGGTAGCTCATCTTCCTCAACAGGTGGGCACTCTATTAGTTCCAGTTCATATTCATCTTGATCAAGAACCACATAGCAATCGGCATTTTTTAACTTGTGTTGTGTCACCCATGATTTCACATAGGACAATTGTTCAACCGTTGGAACTACCCTATTCTCTAGGCTGATAATCTCCAGATCACTTCCTTTATAAATCCCATGGCATAACGTGACCTTATCCTCATATAGGGCAACGCCAACCACGCCATCTGGCTTTTTCTCTTTCTTTTTGAACCACTTACGTGGGTCTAACGTCCAGTTAAACAGATGCCTACTCCTTTAGACCTAACAATCAGGTAAACTGTCCTTCTTTTAATCCTAGTCAATCATGGTAGAAACACCACTATGCTGCACGTTGTCCTGTTTGAACCCGAGATCCCTCCAAATACTGGGAACATCATCCGCTTATGTGCCAATACAGGCTTTCAACTTCATTTAATTGAGCCCCTAGGGTTTGAGCTAGATGAAAAGCGTGTGCGCAGGGCAGGCTTGGACTATCACGATCTTGCCAATGTTAAAATCCATAAAAACTGGGATGCTTTTGTAAGCGAGATCAACCCACCTAATGCCTATGCCATAACCACAAAGGGCACTCGCTGGCATACACAGGTAGAGTTTAAGGAAGGGGACGCCATTGTAATGGGGCCTGAAACACGGGGCTTACCTGATGCCATGTTGGATACCCTGTCTCAAAACGAGAAAATCCGTATCCCCATGGTGCCGGATAGCCGCAGTTTGAATCTCTCAAATGCTACGGCTGTTATTGTGTTTGAAGCTTGGCGCCAGCTGGGGTTTGAGGGGGCGAATTAACGATTTTCAGGTATAAAAAAACCGAGCATTGCTCGGTTTTTTTATCAGCTTAACCTCAAATTAATGAGTGGCTTCTGCTTGAGCTTCTTCTTGTTTTTTCTGTAGGTTTTGCGCGTAAATCGCTTCAAAATTCACAGGGGCCAACATTAACGCAGGGAAACTGCCTTTAGTTACTAGGCCATCTACGGCTTCACGAGCATATGGGAATAACAAGTTAGGGCAGAATGCACCTAGGGTTTGGTGTAAAGCAGGTCCTTCAAGGCCATCAATTTGAAAGATGCCACCTTGTTGTACTTCAGCTAAAAATGCCGTTTTATCTTCGTTTTTAGCCGTAACCGTGATGGTTAGAACCACTTCATAGATGTTTTCATCTAATTTATTGCTACGGGTGTTTAGATCCATATTAACCTGGGGCTTCCATTGACCACGGAATATCTCTGGCGAATTAGGGCTTTCAAAAGACACATCTTTAGTAAAAATGCGCTGAATGGCAAACTGGCCTTTTTTCTCTTGCTGTGCTGCTGCTTGATCTGTCATGTTACTTCTCTAGTTTTATTATTTTTTGACCAAAGGTAAATTGTTATTGGTCCATTCCATTATGCCGCCACTTAGACGATAGACTTGTGCAAAACCATTGTCTTTGAGGGTCTTACTGGCCGCCGATGCTGTTTGGCCTGTCTTACATACCACAATGATGGGGTCAGATTTATGTTTTTCTAGGTCTGATATGCGTTCAGCCACCTGACTGTTAGGAATATGAACCGAATCCACTAAATGACCCGCCTTAAAATCAGCCTTATCACGGATATCCAATACCACAGCATTGTTCTGATTGATCAAGCGAGTTGCCTCGTGAGTACTCACTTTTGGCCCTGCTTTTTGACCGCTGTCCCAAGCCAATAAAGTCAACAGTACAAGTAGCGCACTGACCAATATCCAATTATTTGCAACAAACTCAACAAACTGTGCCATATACCACCTCTAAATAGTTGTGCGAAGTATACCGGATTTAGCGTTTATCAAAAGCTCTAAACACCCAATTATCTGGCTCATGCGGTGATCAATAGCAACTATTTTTTGCCCTTGCAGATCCATGGCAACATGACGCACAAACAGGTAAAATCGAATAAATTACTCATTAGCTTTTTATAGGGTCCTATGTCTACGTCACCTAAACCCGTTGCACTAATTATCCTTGATGGCTTTGGTGAGCGTGAAGATGCCACCGATAACGCCATCAGCGCGGCAAACACTCCCACTTGGGACGCGCTAAAATCAAATTACCCCCGCCAACTCATAAGTACTTCAGGTGAATCCGTCGGCTTGCCCGATGGGCAAATGGGCAACTCTGAAGTGGGTCACATGAATTTAGGCGCTGGGCGCATTGTTTACCAGAACTTCACCCGCATTAATAAAAGCATCAAAGATGGGGAGTTTTTTGAAAACAGCCAATTAGTCAACGCAATTGATGCGGCCATTGGCAAAGGGAAAGCCGTTCATCTATTGGGCTTATTAAGCCCTGGCGGCGTTCATAGCCATTTGGACCACATTAAAGCACTGGCCACTATGGCTAAAGATCGTGGTGCAAAAGCTATTTATGTACACGGCATATTAGATGGCCGCGACGTAGCCCCACAAAGTGCGCAACCATTTATCGAAGATATTGAAACCCATATGGCCAGCCTTGGCCTTGGGGATAATGCAAAGCTAGCCACATTAGTCGGCCGCTATTATGCAATGGATCGTGATAATCGCTGGGAACGCATCCAAAAAGCCTATGATATGTACACCCAAGGTAAAGCTACTTATCAAGCCGCTAATGGCGTTGAAGGATTATTAGCCTCTTATGAGCGTGACATTCATGACGAATTCATTGATGACACCATTCTAGGTGCTCCGGTTAAAGTTGAAGACGGTGACAGCATAATTTTCGCTAACTTCCGCCCTGACCGCGCCCGTGAAATCACTCGCGCATTTGTCGACGCTGAATTTGATGGCTTTATGCGTAACGCCCATCCAAAACTAAGCGACTTTGTAATGATGACAGAATACGCTGCCAGCATTAAAACCAGCTGTGCGTTTCCCCCTTCGACAATGGTTAATGATTTAGGGGAGTATGTGAGTAACCTTGGAAAAACTCAGCTGCGCATCGCAGAAACTGAAAAATATGCTCACGTTACGTTTTTCTTTAGCGGTGGCCGTGAAGATACCTACCAAGGAGAGGAACGTATCTTAATCAACAGTCCTGATGTAGCCACTTACGACCTACAGCCTGAAATGAGCGCACCAGAAGTCACCGACAAACTGGTGGATGCCATCGAAAACCAAAAATACGACTTAATCATTTGTAACTATGCTAATGGCGACATGGTCGGCCATACTGGGGTATTTGATGCTGCGGTTAAAGCCGTTGAAGCACTCGATGTTTGCCTTAAACGTGTTACCGATGCCATCTTAAAGGTGGGCGGCGAATGTTTAATTACCGCCGATCACGGCAACTGCGAACAAATGATCGACAGCAACGGTGGCCCCATGACACAACACACCACAGGCCCTGTAAACCTTGTGCATGTTAGCCAACAAGGTAAATCTGTCAGTTTAAAAACCGGTGGCTCACTGTGTGACGTGGCGCCAACGCTTTTAAGCATGATGGGGGAAAACCAGCCACCTGAAATGACAGGCCACTCTCTACTAGAGAAGCAATAATGCGCTTATTCGTTATTGTCAGCTTACTGCTTATGTTACCTTTTGCCGCAATGGCAGAAGGTAAACAACAGCTAAGTGAACATCATTTAAAACAACTTAGAGACGACATTAACGAGCTACAGAGCTACTTAAAAAAAGCCAAAGATGATCATAAAGGCCTAGTGAGCTCATTGCGCAAAAGTGATGAAGAAGTAGCAAAAGCCAGCAAGCAAGTTGAAGCCATTAAAAAAACGTTACAGGAGGAACGAGACCGCCTAAAAAAGCTCAAAGCCGAGCAGGGAGCGCTCAGCCAATCCCAGCACAAACAACAACGCATCCTTAACGACATTATTCTTGCCAGTTATAAATTAGGGCAAGAACCTCAACTAAAAATGCTGTTAAACCAGCAAGATCCGGTGCAGGTTTCGCGCAATTTAAGCTATCTTGCATATTTTAATCAGGCCCATGGTAAAGAGATCGAGCAATACCGATCAACTCTCAATTCTTTGGCAAAAGTACAAGCTGAAATAGAAAAAAACGAAGCCAGCTTACAAGCTACTTTTTCTTCGCTCAAAACCACCCACCAGCAACTAAAAGACAAACAAAGACAGCAAAGAAGCGATGCATTGGCGCTGAATAAAAAAATTGAAGGCAGCGGCCAGCAACTTACCCGCTTACAGCAAGACCGCCAGAACCTAATGGAAGTGTTAGGCAAAGTAGAAGAGGTCTTTTTACCGTTTGAGCGCAATCAAGAGAGCCGCCCCTTCAAGCAATTAAAAGGCAAGCTTCCCAGCCCACTCAACTCAAAGGTTCAACGAATATTTGGCGCATGGCAAACAAACGGCAAACAACGCTGGCAAGGTTGGCTATACCCAGGAAATACAGGGGATCACGTACGTGCAATTCACCATGGTCGTGTGGTATTTAGTGACTGGTTACGTGGCTTTGGCCTGCTAACCATTGTGGATCATGGGCAAGGTTACATGACACTCTATGCACGCAACCAAGCTTTATTAAAAAGTGTAGGGGACTGGGTGGAAGCCGGTGAAGTGATTGCCAATTTAGGCCACAGTGGTGGCTACACTGACAGCGCACTGTATTTTGAAATTCGCTATAAAGGTAAACCACAAAACCCTAAACGCTGGCTGAAAAGTTAAATACGTCTATTGAATAACATAAAACACCTAAATAACGAGGAAATGCGAGGGATTCACACTCTCTTACCTTCAAATTTCATAACAATCTGTTATAACTTATAAAGCTATTATAAATTGAGATTCTCTATGTTCCGCTCATTCCTCTTTACCCTACTAGCAGTGATGGCGCTTAACGTTTCCGCTCAAGACGTCATCGAGGGTGAAGCCCAAGTTTCTCCTTCTCGATTGCCCCTTGAAGAGTTACGCGCTTTTGCTGAAATTTACGAACGCATTCGCACCAGTTATGTTGAAACCGTTGATGATAGCACCCTCATTGAAAACGCTATTCACGGTATGCTAAATGGCCTCGACCCACATTCGTCCTATTTAGGGGAAGAAGACTTTGAAGATTTACGCACCAATACCAGTGGCAAATTTGGCGGCTTAGGCATTGAAGTAAGTATGGAAGACGGTTTCATTAAAGTCGTAAGCCCAATTGATGACACCCCAGCGCAAAAAGCAGGCATTAAAGCAGGCGACTTAATCCTAAAGCTCGATGAAACCCCAGTGAAAGGCCTTAGCTTAAACCAAGCCGTTGAAAAAATGCGCGGCGAACCGGGCAGCCCAATTGTTTTAACCATTTTGCGTGATGGTGGGAATCAGCCATTAGAAATCACCATTGAACGAGCTGAAATCAAAATCACCAGCGTAAAACAAAAACTATTAGATGAACAATACGGCTACATTCGAGTAACTCAGTTCCAAGAAAATACAGGGGCTGATGTAAACTATGCATTACAAATCCTCACCGAGAAAAGCGACCAACCTTTAAGTGGTATTATTCTTGATTTACGTAACAACCCCGGTGGCGTACTTGATGCGGCTGTAGCAATGAGTGATGTATTTATCGACAACGGATTAATTGTTTACACTCAAGGACGCCTTAAAAACGCCGATATACGTTATGAAGCCACCATAGAAACCGCCGCCCCTGACATTCCATTAATCGTACTTATTAATGGTGGCAGTGCCAGTGCCTCGGAAATTGTGGCAGGTGCATTACAAGACCATGGCCGCGCTATCATTATGGGCACACAAAGTTTTGGTAAAGGCTCGGTACAAACCGTACTACCACTTAATGGGGATCACGCGTTGAAACTAACCACCGCTCGATACTACACACCCAGTGGACGCTCTATTCAGGCCCAAGGCATAACCCCTGACATTGAAGTCCATCAAGGCAAATTCTCGGCAGAGAACGAATCCCGTTATTACAAAGAAGCGGATTTATCTGGACACTTGGAAAACCCAGAAGACACTACAAATTCAGAACAAGAGGAAAGCGAGCCTTCTGAAACCAAACTGCTAACCGATAAAGATTACCAATTACAGCAGGCCCTAACTATGCTTAAAGGCATGCAAATACTAAACAAAAAAGCCACTATTGAGCCAAGCGATGACGTACCTGCTGAAACTATTATTGATCAGTAGCCTGACATATGGCGCTTGGGCACAAGACCTTAAACCTGTTCAACTGGCCATCATCATTGATGATCTTGGAAATAGCCTGAACGCCGGTTTAAATGCCATTGCTCTACCAGCTGACATTACCCTTGCGGTTATGCCTCACCGAAAACACAGCAAGCTATTAGCTGAACGAGCTGGGCGATTAGGCCGAGATGTTTTATTGCATGCACCTATGAGTACGGTTAACAAACGTTTTTTGGGAGCCGGTGCATTAGATGAGCAACTATCAGAAGAAGACTTCAAACGTAAACTCGGGTTTGCCATTGAAAGTATCCCTTATATCAAAGGGGTGAATAACCATATGGGCAGCGCATTAACCACCAATGTTCAAGCCATGAGCTGGGTAATGCAGGTATTAAAGCCTAAGTCTCTGTTTTTTGTAGATAGCCGTACCAGTGCCGCTAGCGTGGGGTATGCCACAGCCCAACAGATGGGTCTAGCCAGTGCCACACGAGACATTTTTTTAGATAATGACATTACAACTGAACATATTCATCAGCAATTTAAGAAAGCCATTGCCGTGGCCGAGCAATATGGTAGCGCCATTGCGATCGGTCATCCTCACGCAGCAACCATTAATTATTTAGCCCATGTTTTACCGCAATTACAGGGGACTCATGTAAACGTGGTAAAAGTCAGTGATCTGGTGAAAACCAATACTCCACTAAGACCTCACGACGCGCGAGAACGCCCTGCCGCTATTCGCCCAGACCTTGATGCGTTTGTGCAGGAATTAATCAAGCGCAACGCCCCTGCTGCACCACTCCAGCTAACCCAATTGAAAACCAAGCCAGTCACCCAACCTGAAAGAACTCCCAGTATTAACTAGACAGCTGTTCCTCTAATGCTTCCATTTCTTCTAGTGCTTCCATCCATAAAGCTTCGGTTTCGTCTAAATCACTTTTAGCTTGTGCTTGCTGCGATAACACCTTTTGAAGGGTATCTTTGTTAGCTGCTTCATAAAGACCAGTATCAGCCAGTTGCTGCTCTAATTCATTTAACTGGTCTTGTAAGCTTTCCACTTGAGCTTCTAGTTTATCTACGTTCTTTTTTAACGGGCTTAGCTGTTTACGTATTTCTGCCTCACGGCGCTTTTTGTCTTTTTTTGCTTCAGCACTGTTTACAACTGCTTTACTACTTTCGGTTTTTGTTTCTTGGGCATCATCACTGATTTTAATGAAGGCACGGTAGTCTTCTAAGTCCCCATCAAATTCACTGACTTTGCCTTGATGCACTAAGTAAAATTGATCCACGGTGTTCGCCAATAAATGGCGATCATGGCTAACCACGACGATGGCGCCTTCATAATTTTGCAGGGCTAAGGTCAATGCATGACGCATGTCTAAATCAAGGTGGTTTGTCGGTTCATCTAAAATCAAAAAGTTAGGTTTAAGCCAAGCAATACGCGCCAACGCCAGTCGCGCAAGCTCGCCACCTGAAAACTTATCACAAACCTCTAAAGCTTGATCTCCGTGAAAACCAAAGCCGCCCAAAAAGTTACGAATCTTTTGATCAGAGGCCTCCGGCATCAGTTGCTGTAAATGCTCAGCCGGGGTTAGGCTTAAATCTAATTCATCCACTTGGTGCTGAGCAAAATACCCCACTGATAAATATTCACCTGCAATGGAGTCTCCGCTCATTAGTGGTAATTCACTCACTATGGCTTTAATTAACGTGGACTTACCCGCGCCATTGGCACCAAGCAAACCAATTCGGTCTCCAGGACGCAAGGTTAAGTTTACCGCCGACAATTGCACGCTTTTGCCATAGCCAATTTCTGCTTGCTGCAAGCTTAATAGGGGATCACTGTACTTTTCTGCATTGGGAAATTCGAAATGAAATTCGCTGTCCACATGAGCAGGTGCTATGCGCTCCATTCGTTCTAATGCTTTTACTCGACTTTGTGCTTGCTTCGCTTTACTGGCTTTTGCTTTGAAACGCTCAATAAAACTTTCTATGTGGGCAATTTGTGTTTGCTGTTGCTCATACAAGGATTGTTGCTGGGCTAATCGCTCCGCGCGACGTCGCTCAAAATCACCATAATTGCCTGAATACAAATTTGTTTTTAGTTGATATAAGTGAACAATGCCATCCACCACTGAATCAATAAAATCTCGATCATGGCTTATCAGCAGTAAGGTGCCACGATATCTTTGTAAAAAGCTCTCTAACCATAAGCTGGCATCTAAATCCAAGTGGTTAGTTGGTTCATCCAGCAATAATAAGTCACTTGGCATAATCAAAGCTTTAGCCAAATTTAAACGCATGCGCCAACCGCCACTAAAGGCACTAACAGGTTCGGATATTTGTTCTTGCTTGAAACCTAACCCTGCCAACATGGTTTGTCCAAGTTGTGGTACTTGATAACCATGAATTAACTCAAATTCCCCATGCAAATTTGCCAAAGCTAAATCATCTTGAGATTGCTCCGCTTGCTCAATGGCACGCTGAATTCGGCGAAACTCGTGGTGTCCGTCTAATACATAATCCAAGGCGCTCTTATCGCTGGCCGCCACCTCTTGAGCCATATGCGCGATGCGCCAATTTTTCGGAAGATATAATTCCCCTTGATCAGGGACTAATTCATTAAGCAACAATTTAAATAAGGTCGACTTACCAGCGCCATTGGCACCCACAATGGCAAGCTTGTGGCCATCGTGCACCGTTAGGTCCGCTTGTTGTAGAATATCTTTCGTGCCTAGGTGTAAATTAACCTGTTGCAGACGTATCATATTTAAACTTCACAAATAAATAGGGTGAGCTGTGTTTCAAGGCGGGCATAATGCCACAAAATCATTGGATAACCCATTCTGGCACTATTCATTAAAACAATATTCAAACCCTGCCTGTGCGTCATTTTTATTAGATGCTCAAGATAACTATGGGCTAGATATTAATATTTTGTTGTTTATCGGCTGGTTAAGTACGCATAAGCCTTCCCTAATTTCGATCTCGCATCTCAATTCCGCCATGAAATGGAACCAGAGGGTAATTCAGCCAATTCGATGGTTTCGGCGAAAAATTAAAATACTCAACGTCATTAAGGCTTATAACTGGATAAAAAAACAGGAGCTATGGGCGGAACAGGTAGAACAAGCAATGCTATTTTTGAGTAGCCAAGAACTCGCTCAGTTTAACGAAACGGGTTATGAAAATTTTGAAATGAATATACAGGTGTACTTAAAAGGAAAGATAGTGATTGAAGAGACTTGGTTGCAAGCGCTTTTCAAGCACCTGCAACCCAAGTAGAGCTATTGCTTATTCAGCAAATAGGCTTTGTACAGCTGGCGCTGGTGCTTCAGCTTTAGTTTCAGCAACAGGTGCTGGCTTAGCTACTTTTTTGGCTGGCTTTGCTGCCTTCTTAGCAGGTTTAGCGGCTTTCTTAGCTGGCTTAGCGGCTTTTTTTGCAGCTGCTTTCTCTTTAGCAGCAGCTTTTTTTGCAGCGGCCTTTTCTTTCGCTTTAGCGGCTTTAGCGGCTTTAGCTTCCGCTTTTTTGATTTTAGCTGCGGCTTTTTTAACTTTATCGGCTTCTTTTTTCGCTTTGGCTTTTTCTTTGGCTTTTTCAGCGGCTACCTTAGCTTTGGCCTTAGCTTTGGCTGCTGCTGCTTTTGCTTTCGCTTTTTCTTTGGCTGCTGCTGCTTTTTCTTTAACAGCTTCTGCTTTTAGGTAAGCTTTTTCAGCGGCTGTACGTACTTTCTCAACTTTAGCGGCTTTAGCGGCTTGAGCTTTAAGTTCTGCTTGTGCTGCTTTAGCTGATGCGACAACGGCTTTAGCTGCTTTTAATGCAGTTACTGCTGCTTGTGCTTTAGCTTTAGCACCAGCTAACTGTTTAACTGCTGCTGGAGTTTTCTTGGTTTTAACTTTAGTTGCTACTTTTGCTTGAGCATCTTTAGCTTTCTTGGCTGCTGCAGTGGCTTTTGTTAATTCTTTAGCCGCTTTAGTTGCTTCTTTAGCCGCATTGGCTACTTCAGCATTACGAGCTTTATCTAGCTGAGCCACTAATTTTGAGATTTCAATCTCAATTTTAGCAGTTTGGCTCACTGCCTTAGTTGCTGCTTTCTTTGCAGGTGCTTTTTTAGCAGCCACTTTTTTAGCGGGTGCTTTCTTTACTGCTGGTTTTGCAGCTTTTTTTGCAACTGGTTTTTTACGTGCGGCCATGATTACCTCGGGTATGCTCTGTGTGGGTATGGCAATTATACAAACACATTTTCGATACGCCAGAAGTAAACTGTATTTTTTAAAGAAAATTAGGTATTTTTCTCATTATTCAGCTGAACATTAAGCCATTTGATTAATGGCTTCCATTCTTCGAGGTCTTTTTCTTGAGGTTGTGAGAAATCAAAAACCCCCATACCAAATTCAGATGCGCGCACATACTGCTGAGTATCGCGAATAGAAGTGATGAAAGGAATGTTTAAACTATTCAAAAAGACTTCTAATTTATTATATCCAAGGGTATTTCTTTTCACTCGATTAGCAATCACAGCGATGGGTTTAGGTTTAATGCGAAAGCCCGGACTTAGAAGAACTTCTTTAATAAAATTGGTTGCGGCACGAATATCAATCACCGAAGGCACTACAGGAATCAATATGACATCACAGTGCCTCAAGTGGTCAGATAATACATTTCCTGTCACCCCTGCAGGGGTATCAATAATAATATAGTTAGTATTTAACGGGACTTTTAATTGAAAACTGCGAGTCGTTAAAGACCCATCTTTACGAAATGCGGCAACCGAATAGATTGCGGGTAATCCGTTTGAGCGCGCGGTTATCCATTGAACACTGGAACCTTGAGGGTCGTGGTCAATCATAGCCACTTTGTTTCCATACTTTGCAAAATACGAGGCCGCATTTGTTGCTAATGTGGTTTTACCACAGCCACCTTTTGCATTAGCAATCAATATTCGCTTAGGTGTCACTTGCTCAACTACACGAGCCGTCTGCGATTTAATGGGTTCGAAAATACGTTTAGACACCTGCTCACCTTGTTAGATTGAACATTCTATTTGCGTTTATTCTGACAATTTGACGGCTAACGCTGACTTTATTTCTATTCATATCTTAGTGCTTTAAGTTATCACTGCAGTTTGCTTCATTTTTCGCTAAACTATCCATTTTACTCACAAGGATGTACCTATGGGCATTTTTAATAAACTTCTGTTACTCATTTTGGTACTTGCTGTTGCAAGCCCATTTTTTCTTAAAAAGCCTGATGGAACTCCAATAATGGATATCAATGAGTTTTTAAAACCCGTTACATCCGTCAAAGAATCTGTTTTGCCTACGGAATCAAAAACCTTATATCGTTGGCAAGATGAAAAAGGTAACTGGCAATACAGCGATCATCCTCCGCAAAATAATCAGGCTGAATCAATTAAGGTCAAACATAACATCAATGCGATGAAGACCATTGATCTACCGGAAGGGTACCAAGATAAACCTAAGGAATCCGAGAGCTTTGACCCTACGGATAATTCTGGTTCATCTTTACCTCTTACCACTGCGCCTATTGAAAAAGTCCCTGAAATGCTCAACCAAATTGACAATTTTCAGCAAAACTTAAATGACCGCCAAAAGCAATTGGATAACCTTTAATTAAGTTCATAAGTTATGCCGTTTGCCCCAACCGCTTTATAGCCAGTTGGGGCAAATGCCACATCCAATACCTGTGTCTTTTTATTCACCCAACCACTACGTGGTGAAAGCTGCCAGCGTTTTATAATTTGGCCCACTTTTACATCCCATAAAATCACGTGACCACTGGAGTTTCCGGTTAATAATTCAGTTCCCTCTGGGTTGAATCGAGCACTGGTATAAAAGCCATTATTTTGCGCAAGCTTCAATAACTCTTGCCCATTGGTTAAATCCCATATGATACTGTCTTCTCTATGACTGGCTGCAAAACCTAGCGAGCCATCTTGTGAAATAGCGACCACTTTTATTTGATTTTCTAATTGCCACGAGAAGCTAGATTTACCCGTTGATAAATCCCACACTTTCACCCATGAATCGTCACCACCCGTTATGCCCCATTTGCTGTTTAAGCTGACATCTACTGTCTGTACAACACCTTCATGAGGCAAGCGAAACTTCACTCCCCCATTTTGAATATCAAATAATGCGGCTTCATAATTATCCATACCTAGTAATGCAAATGAGCCGTCTTGAGTTAATTTCATAGATTCTATGTTGGCAGGGGCTTCCCATAACCAAAACGCTTCTCCGGTTTTGGCATTCCACAATACTATTTTTCTATGCTCTGCTGTGCTGGCATATTGGTTATTGTTGCTGATAGCGCAACTTAGAACCCCTGTTTTAGTATCTGTCTTATGGTTCCAGTCGAATAAGCGCTCTACGGGGTCTACTTGCCAATAACTGCCTCCATGATGAATTGAACCCACTAACACGCGATCACCACTACTGGATAAACAGGCGCTATAAACCCCTTGAACAGCCATTTCCCATTGGGCAGTTGGACTACTGCCACTGGAACACCCCAGTAAAATTTGAAATAGAAATAATATAAAAAAGAGTTTCATGTTCGCCCTCACGTTATATTAAGTGTAGGCGAGGAATTATGTTTTAGCAGATTAAGAGAAAGGCAAAAAAATAGACGCAATGCGTCTATTTTTTCAGGCATTAAGCGATCATTTCTTTATGAACGTTATGCAGTGCTTCAATGAGCTCGTCTTCTAGTTCAAAGCGTTCTTCTAATAACTCACCTAACGTGGATAAGTCTTTAGGTAATTCCGTGAGTTTTTCAATACAACTTTCTGCTGTGTCATAGCTGTCATTAAACTCGACACATGTTTCTGTGATTTGTTCTAGCCGCGGATAATGATGTTTGGCAAGCTCAATGCCGCCATCATTAAATTCTTTAGCTTCGCGAATAAGCTGTTCGTATATTTCAAAATGTCCAGCACTGCAATAGTCCATCAGCACCTGACAAAACGCCGCCACTTTGACGGATACTGGTGTTTCTCTGGGGCTGTATGGCTTTAGTCCACGAATGGCGCAATACAATACCAGTAACTCCTGTCGTTCATTCAACCAACGATCAATCATTGAATGAACACCACCCCAACGTTCTTTAGCGTCTTTGCAACTCTCTAGCATGGCTAGTCCCCTTACTTATACTTATCCCACTGAAATAAGTTCCAGTTTATTCAATATAGGCTTGGTTGTTGGGAGCTGCAAGCACCAAAATTTCTATATTTTTAATGCTTGAGTATGCTTTGAAATTGAAATAGTATCGCTAAAAGGGCTTGTATATTTTATTGATGTTAGCCTTTGGTTTTCTTAGTTGTTAGCAACAAATAAAGTCCTGCCAGTACAAACCCCACAAACCATACCAGCATCCATTGAGGCATCGACAACCCAATAAATGACCAATGGCTATCAGCACAATTACCATTACCACGTAACATCACAGTTAATACCTCAGCCCAAGGTAATGTATCTACCATGTACTCTAAACTTGGCCCACAGGTAGGTACCTGATCCGCAGGTAAGCTTTGAATCCAAGCGTGTCGACCCGCGACAGAAATTCCTAATATCCCGCTTAGCACAATTAACACGGCGAATACTGTGCGTGCAATTAAGTTGCCCCCAAATAAAAACCCTGCAAGCCCTGTTAATCCAACCAGTAATACCGCAATTCGTTGCATCATGCACAATGGGCATGGGTCCATATACAAAACATACTCAAAATAATACGCCGTTGCCAATAACGCTGCGCAAGATAAAAAGATGCCTAAGTTAATCACTCGATTTGAAATGGGTAGCATGTGTTGCCTTTATATTAATACAGTACTTATAGCTAGACAGAAAACTTAGCCATTGGTTTCAGCAAGGATGACAAGCTGATCTATGCTTAAAACAGCATGAATCAATGAGGAACCATGATGAAACGACATAATCTATTGATTGTAATGGCATTAATGACCATTAGTCACCTGATTTGGGCAGAAGACCCTCCTCCTGCAAGTGGTGGTGCCACGCAATACGTCCACCTACAGCCTGCTTTTGTCTTAAATTATGGCAGTAATGTCACGGGACGCTTAAAGTACATACGTACCGATGTGGCATTAAGAGTGGTCGGCGCAGAAGCCGCAGGTAAAGTGAATCACCACCAAGCTTACATTCGTAACCAGTTAGTGTTGCTACTCAGCCAGCAAGATGAAGATACAGTGAATGATGCACAAGGCAGGGAAAATTTAAGACAGGTTGCACTGGATGAGATTCGAGCACTTCTGACTGAATTAGAAGGCAATCCATATATTGAAGACTTGTACTTCCAAAATTTTGTGGCTCAGAATTAACAATTAAGCCAAAAAATAGGCCGCTTAAAAGCGGCCTATTGATTAAAATTAAACAGTTTTCTTGAAAGATGCAGGGTATTTAATATCAAATTGCTCTTTGCCATCACACCAACCCGCTTCCCAAGCATTGATCACTAGCTCAGTTTTATGGGGACAAGTAGAAATCTCTTTTCCTACCATACCGGCCATAAATCCACGGCGATAGGCTTTCTCTAAATTTTCAACGTCCCACTGCGGGTCCACTAGTTTCATAGGCATTTCCAAGTCCGTATGCGCTAGAGGATAAATCTAACCAATAAGGCACCAATATCAAGCATCAAGCTGGGCTGAGTGCGCCAAGCTAGTTAGGTATCTAACTGTTTTGTGATCTATCTCACTCTTTGATTAGGTATTCCTTAAGGTACTGTGCAAAAGGTATTGTGCTTTCGCACTCTAATTGGGATTGCTGCGCAATGGATTTTTCAGCAAGCTGTTCCCATTTTATGTTTTTTTCTGTTGCCAATGGTTTACGAAAATATGTTTCAACTTGCTTTGCTTGGTCTAATGCAAATTGACTAAACGATTGATTTTTTTCTTTCATTTTCGCCAATACGTTTGCACTTGGCGTTAAAGAAACATCGCTCACTCGTAATTTCATTTTCGCTAATGCATCTTGGAAATCTGAAGTTTGTTTTTTCTCATCTAATAACTTGGCCAAAGGTTCAAGTTCTTTTAATAACTCGCCACCCCACTCTTTAACCGACACTAACGAACCTAAACGCTTAAGCCTAAATTCGGGGTTACGCCCATCCATAACAATGTTTTTAGAATTTTGCGATACTTCATTGCACTCTGCTTCAGATAACTTAGGACTTGGATTCAACAAACAATATGATAGAAATAAATCCAAAAAGTTAATTTGTTCTCGATCTATTCCTAATGGTTCAAACGGATTTAAATCCAAACAACGTACTTCTATATACTCCACGCCGTATTTATTCAAAGAGGTGAGGGGTTTTTCGCCGTGTTGACTGTTTCTTTTAGGGCGTATATCTGAATAGTATTCATTTTCAATTTGCAGCAAATTGGTGTTTAACTGTTTGTATTCAGCATTTTCTTCTACGCCTATCACTTCATATTGTGCAATGGTTTGATGCATCGCACTTTTAAGCGTTTGGGTATAAGTTGGTAAGCCATTAAAACAAACAAATAAATCGTCTTGCGCATTGTTTTGATAACCTAAACCACTCATGCGTAAGCTGGTGGCATAAGGCCCATAATATGTGCTGTCATCCCATTTAATTAAGTCATGATTACTATCATCTAAAAAGCTCGCATCCAAAGCAGGGCTTGCACCAAATAAATAAAGCAACAACCAAGAGTAGCGACGGAAATTACGAATCAATCCAAAATAACCTTGGCTTATGAAATCTTTATCCAGCGTAGCTCCTTGCTGTTCAGCTAGAAAGCCCCACAACTCTTGTGAAACAGAAAAATTATAATGTAAGCCCGCTATACACTGCATTTTTCGGCCGTAACGATGCCATAATCCGTGTCGATATACGTGCTTCAGAGTACCTGTATTAGAAGTACCGTAATAGGCAATGGGTACATCTAATTCATCCTCAATAACACCGGGCATAGAGGCAGGCCAAATAAATTGGTTATCTAACTTTGTATAACTAAAACGCTGTACTTCATCCAAATATGTCAGAACATCATCAGGGTTATCACTTACAGGAGTGATGAACTCCAATAGGGCTTCACTGTAATCCGTTGTGATGCTGGAATGGGTCAGAGTACTTCCTAATGCACTAGGGTGTGGCTGCTGATTGATTTGCGTATCGGCATTAACACGTAACCCTTCTTTTTCAATCCCCCGCGTAAAACGTAACGCGGATGGGTGCACAGACTGAAGTTGATGCAATATTTGATCGAATGACAAAGACTGAGACAAAAGGGTAATCCTAGTGTGGGGTTTGGGGCGATTATAGCCAGCTTAACTTGGGATAAAAACCAGCTAGTTGCAACAATCTATCCTAAATAACCTAGGCTTCATGCAAACCTAGGTTATTGATAGGCATATTATAGGCGCTTACTTTTCTTTTTCTGGGCTTGAGCAAACAAAGCGGCCATAGAGCTATTTTGAGTTTGCCCCTGAGGCTGACTAGTGTGCTGGCGCGCAGTACTTTGACGCGGCTTGCGCTCACCCCTAGGTGTGGCTTTTTCAGCTTGGTAATCAGTGGCGTTATCACCCATGCGCATGGACAGCGCTATACGTTTACGGGGTGCATCCACTTCCATTACCTTCACTTTCACCACATCTCCCGCTTTTACCACTTCACGAGGGTCATCGATGAATTTATCGCTCATCATCGAGATATGCACTAAACCGTCTTGGTGAACGCCCACGTCAACAAACGCACCAAAGGCGGTTACGTTAGTCACAACCCCCTCAAGGATCATGTCGTCACGTAGGTCTTTGATCTCTTCTACGCCTTCTTTAAACTCGGCGGTAATAAATTCAGGGCGCGGGTCACGACCGGGTTTTTCAAGCTCGACTAAAATATCTTTAATGGTGGGCAAACCCACTTGGTCAGATACAAATTCGCTGGCGTTAACCGCATGCAAGAATGCACCATCTCCAATAATGGATTTCACATCTTTTTGTGCATTGGCCGCAATTTGCTTCACTACATCATAAGATTCAGGGTGAACAGAGCTGGCATCCAGTGGGTTTTTACCATTGGATATTTTTAAGAAACCTGCAGCTTGCTCGAAGGTTTTACCACCTAAACGAGGGACTTTTTTCAAATCGGTACGGCTTTTATAGGCGCCGTTTTCTTCACGAAACGCCACAATATTGCTGGCAATTGTAGAGTTCAAACCAGAAACACGAGTCAATAGGGGCGCTGACGCCGTATTTAAATCCACACCTACCGCGTTTACACAGTCCTCAACAACGGCATCCAGCGAACGCGCCAATGCGGTTTGTGATACATCGTGTTGGTACTGGCCTACACCAATAGCTTTCGGGTCAATTTTAACCAACTCGGCTAGCGGGTCTTGTAAACGGCGGGCAATGGAAATAGCGCCACGTATGGTCACATCTAAATCTGGGAATTCTTTAGCGGCTAATTCAGATGCCGAATACACAGATGCACCCGCTTCACTGACCACTATTTTTTGCACCTTAAGGCTTGGGTTTTCTTTCAGGAACTCCGCCACCACTCGATCCGTTTCCCGAGAGCCTGTTCCATTACCAATAGCGATCAAACCTACATTGTGCTTTTCACATAATACTTTCAGCGCCGCTTTACTTTGGGTAATTTGATTTTGCGGCGGCGTAGGGTACATCACACCGTGATCCATCACCTTGCCCGTAGCATCCACCACCGCCACTTTCACCCCTGTGCGTAAGCCTGGGTCCAACCCGATGGTAGCTTTATGACCAGCAGGTGCCGCCATTAATAAATCTTTCAGATTGGTGGCAAAAACCTTTATCGCTTCATCTTCGGCACTTTCACGGATTCGTGAAATAAGCTCGTTCTCTAATGAGGTGAGTAACTTCACCCGCCATGTCCATTTCACCACTTCCGCTAACCATTTATCAGCGGCACGGCTTTTAAATTCAATATCATAAAAACCAGCCACCATACCTTCACACGGGCTTGGTGTCAGTTTGTCTTCCGGATCACCGGTCACCAAGTTAGCCCCCAAGAAACCTTCGTTACGGCCACGCAAGATGGCCAACGCACGATGACTTGGTACTTTGTTTAGCGGCTCATCATGTTCAAAGTAATCTTGGAACTTGGCGGCTTCATTTTCTTTGCCTTTCACCACCCGCACACTCAAAGTGGCTTCTTGCCATAAAAAATCACGCAACTGTTGAATTAAGTCGGCGTTTTCGGCAAAGCGCTCCATAAGGATGAATTTCGCGCCATCTAATACCGCTTTCACATCCGCAAAACCTTTCTCGACATCAATATAGTTATTGGCTTCACTTTCTGGATTTAAATTTGGATCAGCTAAAAGTGCATCGGCTAATGGCTCGATTCCCGCTTCGATAGCGATTTGGCCCTTGGTGCGGCGCTTTTGCTTATAAGGTAGGTATAAATCTTCAAGACGGTTTTTGCTGTCGGCCAGCATGATTTGGCCTTTTAGCTCGTCGGTGAGCTTGCCTTGCTCTTCAATGCTTTTCAAAATAGTACTACGTCTGTCTTCCATTTCGCGCAGGTAACGTAGGCGCTCTTCTAGCTGACGTAATTGGCCATCGTCCATGCCTCCGGTGACCTCTTTACGGTAACGAGAGATAAACGGCACCGTGGCTCCTTCATCTAACAAAGCAACCGATGCGACAATCTGAGGTAGCTGAACATTTAGCTCTGTGGCCAGTGTTTGAAAAATACGATCCATAAAACAACACTCTTATCATTGTTCTCGCCCTGCCAAACCCATTAGGCAAGGGGGGATGAGATTATACCCTATGAATTGATGGTATGTATGGGGGAAATGTAACCATGAGAAGTGGCTAAAATACGAGCAGAAATCAGCATCTGCACCAAAGTATCAAGTGAAACTTGTATAAATAACTTATAAAAATATAATTCGCCCCTAGTAATTTATTAGTAGTTAATAACAATTTAATTAAGGGACTATTTATGATCCGATCTTTAAGCCTAGCTGCAACTCTACTGGCTGCCCAATTTTCATATGCAACCACAGCACAAATTCAAGTTGCCGAAAGGGATTGTAGCAATACGACTTTAACCAAACTATTCAATGGGCAGTCTAGATGGACATCCGCTTATTCTGCGATCAACCGTGAAAACTCAGATGACTCTAAGTGTACACAAAGTGATGTGCAAACATGGTTAACTACACTTCAAGCTTCATGTACTACTTATTTTGACATCATCAGCATTACTCCGATTACGAAAGGGTACGCTCAAATTGCCTATCACGATTATGCTTATGCAAGTACAGATGAAAATGGTCGTGCAGGTGGCTACGGGTATAGCTATACCGACCGTCTCATCATGACCTATCGCTGCTTATGATGCATATTAAAATGAAATGGTTCAGCTCATTATTATTCGCTGTTCTACTAGTAGGCTGTGGAAGTTCTGCTGAAGATTCCGATAAACCAAAAGATACGATTGTACCTACTCAGCCTGAACCAGAACCAGAACCAGAACCTGAGCCAGAACCTGAGCCAGAACCTGAGCCAGAACCTGAGCCAGAACCTGAACCTGAGCCAGAACCTGAGCCAGAACCTGAGCCAGAACCTGAGCCAGAACCTGAACCTGAACCTGAACCTGAACCTGAACCTGAGCCAGAACCTGAGCCAGAGCCAGAGCCAGAGCCAGAGCCAGAGCCAGAGCCAATTAACCCTATTGTTGAGGTGTTTTATAATGCAAATCTAAATGGGAGCAGTATAAAGGTTGATGGTCAATCGCTTGATTTTTCGGGTGTATTTATTTCTGAATTTGGAGAGTTCTCTGGAATAAGTGTTGGCATTTCAGGGGAGATTTGGGATTGGAATGATATCTCACTAAGTGAATCTGGAGAGTTTTCCGGTAATTTATATATCAATTATCAAGATCAATGTGCCTTTGATAGTGTAACGGTTTCCGAACATTTAGAATTCTCAGGAACTGCTATTTGCATTTCTGGAATGCAACTCAACTTTGATAGCATTACAGTTTCCGAACTGAATTTTAATGGATCGATAACACGCTTTGACGGTAATCAAATTAACCTAAGTGACATATCAATAGTTCATTAACTTATACATACATAAGTACAAATAAAAACACCGAAGCATTCGCTTCGGTGTTTTTATCAATCAACTACTAATCAAAGATTAGCCTACTAAAAAATAATTCATTACTTTTGTCACACCTGCCTTACCCCACTTGTCTAAATCAATATGCATCATAAAGAAGTTGCATGAATTAGATAATTAATCATCAATAGAAGGCAAGATAATGGATTTTAACCAAACCAACATACTCAAAACCATCAAAAGCATGACGGCTGCTTTTAATAATAAAGACATAACAGGTGTACTTGCCGCTTACGAACAAGACGCGGCGGTTATGTTTGAACCGGGTACAAGCGTCTCATCAAAAGATGCATTAAGACAAAACTTTGAATCTATGTTTCAAGTAAACCCTAAATTTACTTATCCTAAAGGGCATGAGGTATACATCTCCAATGACATTGCTTTACATGTGGCTCCTTGGGAAATGAGCGGCATGGCACCAGATGGCAGCGCCATTAAGCAGTCTGGATTATCGATTGCGGTTTTAAGAAAAAAACCGGATGGAAATTGGTTAATGGTATTGGATCACCCTAATGGCCAGCATTTAATGTCAAACTAACCCTATTAAGCAATGAACAAGCGCCCGTTTTCATAAAAATGGGCGTACAGGATTTTATATGGAAATTGAAGCATTAGTGTCAGCAGCCACCAAAGGCAATAAAAACGCCTTGGAACAAATAGCGGTATCCATTCAGGATAGGATTTACGCCTTAGCGTTAAGAATGTTGGCCAATCCCATGGATGCACAAGATGCCACTCAAGAAATTCTAATCAAGGTGATCACCAACCTGTCTACCTTTAAATTCAACAGTCAATTCACTACTTGGGTATATCGCATTGCCGTGAATCACTTAATCAATAGCAAAAAGATGTTAGATAAAGAACTGGGCTTAACGTTTGATATGTATCGAGAAGATTTAGAAAGCGATTTACAAGCGCCCAGCCACTGGCAAGAAGACGCTCACGTAGACGTGCTCTTAAACGAATTACGAATTTCCTGCACCATGGCCATGCTGCTATGTTTGAAGCCCGTTTATAGGATGGCGTATATTTTAGGCGACATTCTGGATATGGAGCATCAAGAAGCCAGTGACATCCTTTCTATATCAAAAGATAACTTTCGCCAACAGCTTTCACGAGCGAGAGCAAAAATCATTAACTTCATGAACACCAGTTGTGGTTTTGTGAATCACTGTGCCAAATGCAGTTGTGAGAAAAAACTCACGGGAGCAATCAGCCGAGAAAGAATTAACCCTGATAGTATTTTCTTCTCAACCAAAAACCAATATACCTATTCTGAAATTAAAGAGTCTCTCGCCACCACCCAGCAAGACTTAAAAGCATTGGCATCACAAAAATCAATTCAAACATATAAATCACCTATTGAACTGGGCGGTATGATTGAATCACTAATTAATGAAGGAATACGACTTAGGAAAAATACTAGGATTACGCAATAAACACACAATAAATAATCAGACAGCCACCGCCCCCTTGCCAGGGACACTAAAAACTAGTTCGGTCTTTTATCAGAAAAGGAACTATAAAAAAAAAGGCATAGAGCATTTTAATACTTAAGTATAGGATCAACAAACACGAGAGTGTCGATAGGTCTGAATTCAGGCTAAGTGCAAGACATATTTATCAATCAATACTTTTTCCTTAGTGATAAGTCGCTAACAATCACATCAAGTTTCTCCCCCATAAGTAATTAATGAAGATATAAATTTCAAAAAAATAATTTACTCTAATACTAGAGCATTATTTCATTAGTAAAACTGAGACTTATAACCCATCGCCTTGAATAAAAAGGGAATTAAAATTGAAGCGTTAATATGGTTGGGGTAGTATTTGGCGCCAAAAGGATCAACAGGCATTAACCATGGAAGCCAACTCCCAGCAACTTCGTGAAACGCTGAGGCTAACGCGGGACTTACTCGATGTACAATCCGAAGCAGACTTAGAATATGCATTAGAATGGTTTGCAAAAATTATAAAATGCGACTCTATTTTAGTACTCAATTTTAGAAATAACGTTCAAGTTACCTCACTTGAAACCAATGCCGCTTACCATACACAAAAAACACATGGCAAATGTGACCAAGATTCTATTCTTGAAAACCCCTTATTCCAATTGGCTAAATCATCATTTGAATGTATTCGTGAAGATTTTAAAATCTGCTTACCTCCGTGTGGTGGCTTAGGCACCTTACATGGTGAAAAAGACATAGAAAATAATTCTATGACATCTCTATTAATGGTAACAAAAGACCGATCATCACTTCAAAGTGGCAATGAAATTACTCAGTTCTTGTTGCCACATATTACCTCCGCCATTTCCAGATACAATCGAACTAAAGCATTGAATAAAAATTCACATTCAGGGATTTTAAGTACACGCGAGCTTGATGTTCTTAATTGGATAGGCGCAGGAAAATCTAACTGGGAAACCGCAATGATTTTAGGTATTTCAGAGAATACTGTTAAATTTCATGTTTCTAATATTTGTAAAAAATTAAACGTTAGGAAACGTGGCCACGCCATCGCAAAAGCCTCTCAACTAAATTTAATTACTATTTAATTTCAATATATATTTTTTTACCTACCTTTTCGGGTAGTAGAGATTTATGAGTGTTAACAGTAGTTTTCATGTTTACAAAATATAAAAGCATGGAGCTAAGATATGTCAGCTATAGGCACTCACAATATCGATGAAATACTCGGTAAAAGTCATCAACGCTACTTCGGTGCGGGCTATAAACATGTTAAACATAACATTGAAGACATTCACATCGACCCAGATAAAAATAATTTCGATGCAATGGTGAGCATTCAATATCCTAGCAGCTGGTCCTCAAAAAAAACATCTAAAGAACTAAAGCCACACTTAAGTACCATAGATGTCTTTGTAGTAGCCGCTCAAATGTGTGATGTATTTATGTCTCATTGCTTTAAATTATCCGAAGGCGAAAGCAAACAAGCATGGCTGCGATCACTTACTGTAAAAGCGGGAAAAGACTCCATCTTAGATTTAAGCCAAATCCCTCTCTCAGGCGCTTTAATTAAAAGTATAAAAACCGATGACTCCATTAATGGTTTTCTTTCAGAGTTCAAACTCACTTTAGGTGGATTCAGCTTAACTCTAGAAGTAGATCACAGCGCACTAGCCACAAAATGCTCTAACTCCGCAATTACCTTTAAAAGCTTAAATGAAATATTTGATGCAGATAGAAGAGCCTATTATGGCGATCAATATGCTCATATCATGCATAACATATATATCAGCAATATGAGCCCACTCGAAATTAATGGCCATTTAAAATTTGAAAAAAACTCAGACTATAATCCTACCTCTGGTATCGGAGCGGCCTTTTCCGGTTGCTATAACCCGTTAGATCTAATGATCTGCGGAGCTCAATTAAGCCAAGTTTTGGTATATCAAATAGATCAACTTTCCCGTGAAAATACTAAAAACCTATGGATGCGATCTGTCAAAGTGGTTTGCCCCCAACCACTAATTAAAGGCGGCAGCTTTCCTATAAAAGTTGAAACAAAGAAAACACGCTTAATTAGCAAGGGAGGCGAAAGCTGGCGCATGGCTGATTTACGTGCCACGTCACCTATTGACCCTGATTTTTATATGGAATCAAACGTCGCCCACGAAATTCATGATGCAATTAACTAATCGGTAATCAAAATGAAAGAAAATCTAAAATTAGCGGTATCTGGTACTTATTCAACCGGTAAAACCACAACGACAGAAGCACTATCCATCGCAACAGGCGTACCTAGAACTCATGCTCGTACAGCTCGTGAAATTCTTAGGGATATACTGCCGGGTAAAGCATTAGAAGATTTAGATGCGTCTGAGCTAATCCAAATGGGCTTGCGTCGATTAGAAGAACGTATTCACCACGAAGCCGAAATCCACGGTGCATTTATTTCTGATGGCAGTGTCATTCATGAATGGGTATACGGTGAAGTACGCATGCGCCAAGGTATTAATCCAAATGCCACAGTATTTCATAAGCTACTGACAGAGGTTGCAGGCTGGCGAATTAAAAAATTCTACCAACAATACATGAATGCTTACGGCGCAAATGTGAAAGACCGCGCCCGCCGTACGTATGATGCCTACATTCACTTACCAGTTGAATTTGAAATGCATAAAGACGGCCATCGTCCTGTTTCTGAAAAATTCAGAAATGGATCAGACAAGTTATTACTTGATAGCATTAAAGAAATTGGACTTCCTTGCCATGTGATTGGTGGCAGCATCGAAGATCGATTAGAAAAAATCATAGATGTAATGGAAATGCCTATTGTGGTTCCAATAAAAGAAGCCGCTGAAATTGCTAAGCAACAGGTTGCCAAATATCACGAAGAGCTAGAAGTAGAAGCTAAACGAGTACAAGAACTGCGCGATAACGATTGGATCTCTAAACTTAAATACAGTTTTCGTTATTAGAGTAACCCATGATTTACGCGTTTTTCGATTTTGATGGCACCCTAACAAAAAAAGATACCCTTAAAGGTTTTGCCCAGTTTTACTGGGGCAAAGCTTTTAAGTGGAAGCTATTTAGCTTCCTACCTATTTTGATAGGGTTCAAACTTAAACTCATCAATCACAATCAAGCGAAATCCCTCTTTGTTCGTTTTTTTTACAAAAACCAAACCATAGACCAACTTCTCCAAGCAGGGTTAGATTACAACCGCTACATCATGCCTGATAACATACAGCCAGCCATGATGGAACGGCTCAATTGGCATCTAAATCAAGGCCATGAAGTCTGCATTGTCACGGCTTCATTGCCTTATTGGATTGCCCCTTGGTGCAAACAGAAAGGCGTCAACCTGATTGCAACCCAAGCTGAAGAAATAAATGGGCGACTCACTGGTCATCTTTATGGAACGAATTGTTTTGGCCAAGAGAAAGTAATAAAAATACAACAAGAGTATGAGATAAGCCCGACAGATAACGTTTATGCTTATGGTGATACCGAATCGGATTACCCCATGATGGACATGGCTCATGAAGCGTTTGATTGTTCGAACAATCCAAATTCTCCATATACACTAGCTAGAAAGGAACCCTGGTATGCTAAAGCAATATAGCGACCTTATACTCAACAACAGGTGGAAAGTTCTACTTGTTTGGCTGTTATTACTCATTTCATTTGGTATCGGCTTAGGCAAAATTACATTTTCATCTGATTACCGTGTTTTCTTCGGCGAGGACAATCCTGAACTCCTTGCTTTCACTAAGATGCAAGACACTTTTTCCAGTTCGGATAATGTATTAATTGCAGTCACCCCTAAAGATGGCAGTTCTGTTTTTACTGCGGCATCGTTACAAGCCATCCAAGACATTACCCAACGCTCTTGGAAAGCACCCTATTCAACCCGAGTGGATTCTTTAACCAATTATCAATACAGCTATGCAGAACAAGATGATTTGATTGTGGCTGATTTAGTCTCCGAAGAAAATCTCTCTGAAAGTGCCATAGCATTAGCAAAAACACGTGCGCTTGCAGAAAAACAATTGGTTAATCGGTTAGTTTCAAACGAAGGCCATGTAGGTGCAATTAACATCACCATTCGTCTACCGGGTAAATTTCGAGAAGCTGAAGTACCTGAAGTGGGTGCATTTGTTAAAGAAATGATGCAAGACGTGAGAGCCACCTACCCTGATTTGGATTTCCATGTAAGTGGTCAAATCATGATGAACAATACCTTGGTAGAAGCCAGTCAGTTTGATATGGGCGTGTTATTCCCAATCACTTTATTGATCATCATATTAGGTACTGGCCTATTTGTGCGAGGTGTATCCGCCACCTTAGGTGTGTTCTTAGTTATTATCATGTCGATTATTAGTGCCATCGGTATTACCGGCTGGATGGGCATCCAACTATCACCGCCATCAGCCTCTGCACCGACCATAATACTCACCTTGGTGGTTGCAGACTGCATGCATATATTAAGTACTTATTTTTATAACTTAAGGAAAGGTTTAAGCTCAATTGCAGCCATGCATGAAAGTATTGTTATCAACTTTAAAGCGATTTTCATCACCACTGTTACTACCATTATGGGCTTTTTAACCCTTAACTTCTCAGACTCTCCACCATTTAGAGATTTAGGTAACATCACCGCCCTAGGTGTGTTCGCTGCATTTGCTCTTTCAGTTAGCTTTTTACCTGCGTTAATCACGCTACTACCGGCTCGTAAACGTAAGGTACGCGAAGAAGGCAACGGTTTTCTGGGTCGTTATGTAGAATGGCTAGCAAACAATACTAAGAAAATTTCCTTAAGTTTAGTAGCCCTTACGCTGTTTGTAGTCTGGGCACTGCCTAAGAATTCTATTGATGATAATTTTTATGATTATTTTGGCACCCACTTTGAAACCCGCCAAGCTAATGATTTCATCTTTGAAAACTTAACAGGCATTGCCACTTTAGAATACAAAATCGATAGCCAAGCCGAAATGGGTATTGCAAACCCTGAGTTCCTTAGCAAAATTCAAAGCTTTGCTGATTGGTATGAAACTCAACCAGAGGTATATAACGTTAATGTCATCACCGACACGTTCAAGCGTTTAAATAAAAACATGCACGGTGAATCCGAAGCATTCTATAAACTACCAAGTGACAAAGAACTCGCATCACAATATTTATTATTGTACGAATTATCGCTGCCGTTTGGTTTAAGTTTAGATAATCAATTAACCACCCAAAAATCGGCAACCCGTATGGTGGTAACATTAAGAAAAGGACCATCTAGCCAGCTACTAAGATTAGACAACTCGGCCCAACAATGGCTACAAGACAATCAAATGGCAGAATTTGTCAGTGCTGGCGTCAGCCCAGATATGATGTTTGCCAAAATTGGTTATCGTAATAACCGCGCGTTACTTTGGGGAGCCTTAATCGCACTTGTGGTGATATCACTAACGCTAATAGCCGTATTTAAAGATGTGAAAATTGGTTTAATCTCTTTAATTCCAAACCTGTATCCAGCCGCTATCGCATTTGCACTATGGGGATTGGCAATTGGCGAGGTAGGATTAAGCTTATCTGTGGTGGGAACCATGACGCTCGGCATAGTGGTCGATGACACTGTCCACTTTTTAAATAAATATATGCATGCGACTCGCGAGTTAGGGCAAAAAAGTGCTCAAGCCATTCGCTACGCCTTTGAGACAGTTGGCCCTGCAATCATTGGCACCACACTGGTATTAACATTAGGCTTTTTGGTATTAGCAATGTCACCGTTCCGCTTAAATAGCGACATGGGATTAATGACATCCATCACCATTACACTGGCATTGATTTTGGACTTTGTGATTTTACCCGCGTTATTGCTTATCTTTGATAAGGTGCCTACACCAACTCAAAAAGCAGAAGCCATTGGCACAAAAGAAGCAACGGCTAATTAAGAAGCCCTGTGACCCGTCCTGATATATGTTGACGGTTTTTAATGTATCAACTTATTTCAGGGCAGGTCATTCCATACAAAAAAGGCGCAACCAAGTTGCGCCTTTTTCAATTACCTAGGGTGAGGTAATTATTTTTGACCATTAAAGGTCGATATCCGAAACGCCTTCAATGACACTTCAGATAAAACTGCATATTACAGCTTTGGACCTGCATCACGGATCGCATCAGATACATCATACTTAGCAAAGTTATCAATGAACTGCTGCGCAAGACCCGCTGCCACTTCGTCGTATTTACCTTGGTCGGCCCATGCACCACGAGGGTTAAGCAATGTACGATCAACACCTTCAACAGACTTAGGCACTTGTAGGCCAAAGACTGGAATCGTATCTGTATCAGCATCACGAAGCGCACCAGACTGAATAGCCGCAATCACAGCACGAGTAGTCGGGATAGAGAAACGCTCACCGCCTGCACCGTTAGGCCCGCCAGTCCAACCTGTGTTCACAAGATAAACTTGAGAGTCATACTCAGTCACACGCTTCATAAGAAGCTCGGCATATTCACCTGCTGGACGCGGGAAGAACGGCGCACCAAAACAAGTAGAGAACGTGGATTTAAGGCCTTTAGATCCACCCATTTCAGTAGAGCCAACTAATGCCGTGTAACCAGAAAGGAAGTGGTAAGCCGCTTGCTCTTTAGAAAGAATCGAAACCGGAGGTAAAACACCCGTCATATCACATGTTAAGAAGATAACCGCTTTAGGCTCGCCAGCTTGGTTTTCTAAAACACGCTTTTCAATGTGCTCTAAAGGGTAAGCACAACGGCCGTTTTCAGTTAATGAAACGTCGTTATAATCTGCAACACGAGTTTCTGGGTTGATCACCACGTTTTCAACAATGGCACCAAATTTAATAGCATCCCAAATAACTGGCTCGTTCTTTTGAGAAAGATCGATGGTTTTTGCATAGCAGCCGCCTTCGATGTTGAATACTGTACCTTTGCCCCAACCGTGCTCATCATCACCAATTAGGTAACGGCTTTGGTCAGCGGATAGTGTGGTTTTACCTGTTCCAGAAAGACCGAAGAACAAGCATGTATCCCCTTCTTCACCTACGTTGGCTGAACAGTGCATTGGCAGCACGTCTTTTTCAGGCAATAAGAAGTTTTGTACAGAGAACATGGCTTTTTTCATTTCGCCGGCATAACGCATACCAGCCAGTAGCACTTTACGTTTTGCGAAGTTGATGATCACACAACCATCAGAGTTAGTGCCATCACGCTCAGGCACACACTCAAAACCCGCTACGTTCAGGATTTGCCACTCTTCTTTGTCAGAAGGGTTAAACGTATCAGGACGGATAAATAGGTTACGACCGAACAGGTTCTGCCAAGCCGTTTGTGTTGTCATTTTAACCGGTAGATAGTGGTTAGAGTCTGCACCTACGTGCACGTTCGATACAAATTTGTCGTGCTGGTCTAGGTAAGCTTCTACGCGATCCCAAAGGGCATCGAATTTGTCGGCATCGAAAGGGCGGTTTACATTACCCCAATCGATGGCATCTGAGGTGCTTGGCTCTTGCACAATGAAACGATCCATTGGTGAACGACCTGTGCGCTTGCCAGTTTCGATAACTAATGCGCCGTTATCCTGTAAACGGCCTTCGCCGCGCTCTAGTGCTTTTTCTACCAATAAAGCAGAGGAAAGATCGGTGTAAACGGTGGTCATAATGCCCAATCCAAAAAATATGTTACCAGCTTGTGGCCAGTGAACTTAATACATTACCGCCAAAGGGAATCACCTATGGCGCATTTAAAATTTTAGGTGCGCGATTATGCCAGAAAATCCAATCTAGGCGAATAGGCAGGTTACAAAAAGCCCAAACCAGAGCCATTTAATCGGTTTATTCCGCACTAAGAGTCAGCATTGGTAGGGGGTATACAGGATATTTATGTTGCCTATACCTGCTATAAGTTGGATTTATTATCGTTTATATGGCGCAAAAAGTGGCACTCATAGGGTGATTTTTAAAGTGAGATCTCACTACTTTTTGGACATAAGCAAATGAAACTTAAAAAAGATTCATCAGTAATAAATAAATCTAAGCCTATAGACTTGATCTAAATCATTTATTGGGAGCAAAACATCACGCTTTACCCTGTTATTTAGGCTGTCATAACTGAATATTATTAAACTCAGAACCTTTGCAATACACCCGTCTTTGACGAATTCCCCTTACGAACTAAAACTTTATTACGCAGATACATTTTTGTCTTATCTCATAGGGAAGTTCTATGTCGTATTTTTCTCTCTCCAGTCATTCGTCGGTTTCACGATTCAAAACCATATTACTCAGTGCGGTCCTATTTAGCACAGTTGGCTGCTTTGATAGCGGCGGAGGCGGTGACGATAACAGCGGAACCGGTGGTGATGGCGGTGGTGGAGGCTCAACCCCAACCCCAACCGATACCTCCACAACACCAACGGTCAGCTTTAATCTCAGCGGGGCGGTTTCACTTGTTGCTAACGAAGAAGCCATTGTAGAGGACACCTCAAGAAGCATTTCAAGCAAAACAGGCAAACCAATATTTAGCTATACACTGGCTAAGAATGCCAAAACCCCACTTGCTCGAAGTATTAATGGTCGAGAAGACGAAGAAGAAGGTGTATCTAATTTATTAGCCATTGATGAGGAAGGGGATGCCTCGTTAGCAATTGATACGAACATGCCAATGAAAGTCATGTACAGCGTTGTATCGCCAGATGGCTCAAAGGTTTATATCGCTTTAGATACAGGCTGGCATGACAACAGCAGCAGTGAATTTGATTACGCCAGCACCATTGCCGCACTCAATTGTGGACTATTAGAAGTGGACACCGATACAGACGAGCACCGCTGCGTAGAAGAAGGACTCATGGTGCAATATATGGACGACAGCTACATGCAGAATGTATCGGGTAATCAAAAACCCATTCAATTCGATACGGATGGTAATGTTTACTTTACGGCCACCAGTTTTACTCGACAAGAAGATTCTTTTTGTAACGAGTTCGATAATGATGGCAACTGCATCAGTGAACAGTCTAACTTCTGGCTCAATCAAGTGGATTGGAATCCGTTAATCTACAAAATGAGTGCCAGCGACCAAAGCGTCACCAATATCTCGCAAGACAACGAACACGTCCAATTTTTCTTAACCCTATCTTCTGGTGAAGTGGCCTACCAAGCATGGCAGGACACCAACTCTGGTAATCTTGTACTAAAAGTAGTGAACAGCGCAGGCTCGGTTGTAAACCTTAGCTCAGATTCATGGGTGAAATTTTTCACCAAAGACAGCGAAAACGCCTTGGTTTGGGGTGAAGAAGATTGGAGTAACGCCAGTAGCGGCCTAAAAATGGCTAAGCCCATTCAAGATGATAGCCTCGGCCGCTTTCAGTTTGCTAGCCTAGATACCAGCTTGTTTGGCGCACAAGACCAGAATAATGGCTGGAGTTCCCCTACCCCGCGTCGCATCATCATGGCCGACGATGGCCGTGTATACGGTGTGTTTGAAAGTGGCAGCAGTGAATACAACTCCACCAACGACACTTGGACTTGGAATAACTCACTAAAAGTATTCCAAATGCTACCATTTGATGGTGTACCAAAAGTAGAGCTTGATTTAGGCGATGATGGTTGGTGGAGCTGGATGCAAGATACCCCGTTCCAAATTTCCCGTGGTTTCTTGTATTACACCGAAGAGGTAGTCGTACCGGGCTTAAATGAAGCCGACGTGATTCGCATGGTCAATTTAGAAACTCGCGAACTGACTACATTGATCGACCCAAATGAAAGCGGTGCCACTGGCCGTTATGAAATCTATAACTGGCGCTTAAGTGGCAATACACTGTTCTTCTCTGCTTTAGAGCTGGGCAGCAACACAGTAGTAACAGGACAAATCGACACACTAGGGGTGAGAGCCGCTGCTGACGATGCCGATTTATCTCAGTTTTTAACCTTACAAGAAACCGCCACCGCATCTGGTGCTGCATCTAAAGTACAAGATATTGAAGTGATTGCACCAAGTGCACCGCCCGTTGAAGCAGGGAACTTCCTAGTACAAGACGTACACGTGGACCCTGTTAACATCTACAGCGTGAGTGTGGACTTTAATAAATATCCAGACGCCAGCTCAGTAGATGACAACATTACCCTCACCTCAGCTGATACCACAGAAGGTGACAACGGTGTCATTCCAACCTTTAAGTTATGGCTCTATAAAACCTTACATATGGTGCCTGATTTAGAGCAGACCGGAAGCAGTGTCGACCCATTACTGCTACCAGAAACCGTACCAATGTCATTTGATGAAACCTATACCGTGGCATTTAATGCAAGCAGCATCATTGATTTAAGCGGCTTTCAACTACAATCCGCCAGCGATGCAACATTGGAAACACGCCCACAAACTGGCTGGTACAACACAGGTTTATTAGCCAATGTAGACACTGCCATTGCTGACGATAAAGTACTGAAATATGCCACCAGCTTTGATACATGGGAGAAAAAAGGTTGGGATATCTTAGGCGCAGATATTGGCGCTAACTTCCAAGTAGACTTTGCAGCGAAAAACTTCAGCTGGGATGGTATTGATGTCATGTTATTCGACAAAGCCAATTCAGAAGCCCGTAACGCCGATCAATCTAATTGGGATAACGACTGGGCAAGTTTGGTCTTCAACTACCGCTTAGGTGGCTGGTCGAACCTTGAATACGCCAACGGCTCCAATGCGCAAACCGGATGGGTTTGGTACAACCACACATGGTTCGACAAAGACACTCACGACACCTTATTTAACGGTGTATGGAAAAACTATCGTGTGAAAGTCTACGGCACCAACATTGAGCTGTACTACAGCGATGACGGCACCACCTATACCCAAGTGGCTGACTTAAGCAAAACCGACCTAGTAAGCCGCGCTGGTACGGACTACCGTTTAATACTCAGAGCCGCCAGCCCATTAGCTTTGGATAATCTCACGCTAACGACTCTGGACGGAAGCGGCGATGTGTCCACCTCCACAGGAGACTTATTAGATAAAGACTTCAACGATGGCAACACCCCTGCCAGCTTGGCAACACCAATGACAGACGCCAACCCTAACGAATGGTACCCAAGCTCCAACGATATTTGGTAGCCCATTCATTAACCTGAAATAAAAAACCCGACTACTCTTAAAGTAGTCGGGTTTTATTTTATTAGGGGCACACCCACAAAGGACTAACATGAAAAAAACAGGATTATTGTATGTACTTTTCATCTATAGCATCTCGCTTAACAGCCAAGCACAAAGTGCATCGTTAGACATAAAAGACAAACCCGCCAGCTACAGTTATTTTGCCATTGGTAATGAAAACATAAACTACAAAGAGACCATTAGTATCAGTGGTGCCAACTTTGAAACCGACACCACAACCGATAACCTAGTATTGTTATCCGGAGGCCGCACCTTTGTTAGCCCTGATTTATCGTTCTCGATAAATGCTATTTCGACTTTATATCCGCAACATGTTACTGAAACATGGCGACTCACTAATACGTTCCAAGGTATTGAGCCACACGACTTACAAACCAATCAATTCACTTATTCACAAGTTTCTACTCAATTCTTACTGCACTACCACCCACAAGCTTGGTGGTCACTGGATCTCGGCGCAACTTACTCTTTGGGGACTTTTAAGCGCTTTTCATTTAATTATCTAAGTGTTTTATCATGCAATCCAAGTCAAACTGATTGCACTGGAGATAATGTCGTAGAAGAAACATTTGGTGAATTAATAATACAAGGGGGTGGCTCAAGTTATTTTTCATTGACAGAGGATTGGCAATTACACTTCACCGCGTTAGTTGGTATCCCTGTATTTAGTCGAATTGAAAATACGCTATACCCTGAATTGCAATTTGACTCCACTGCCGGTTGGAACACAGAAATTATCAGCAGTTTAAGTTATCACCTGAATGACGATATCTCGTTAGGGCTAATCTACGACTTCCAATATCAATTTAAAGACATTCAAAACATCGGCACGGTTTACATTCCCGAAAACGAGCGTCTAGCTCACCGCTATGGCTTATTAGTAAACTGGGCCTTTTGATTTAAGTCGTGCCATCACCCACAAAAAAAGCCGCGTATTTTTCAATAAGCGGCCTCATATTGATTTCGACTTTTCAAAAAGATTAATGCAGGCCTTTGCCGTTTTTTGCGCTTTCTAGGGGGAACAATCCATTCACATCACTTTGAGTGAAGCTGTAGTGTTGACCACAAAACTGACAATCGGCTCGGATCTTTTTCTGCTCGTCGATGATGTCTTGGCATTCCGCATATCCGATTTGAGTCAGGGCCACGGATAAACGTTCTTTTGAGCAACTGCAACTAAATTGTAACGGTTGCCCTTCGTAGACTCGTACTTTTTCTTCGTGATATAAACGATATAAAATATCTTCATTGCTAAGGTGCAATAATTCATCACTGCGCAGGGTGTGCGCCAATTGGTTTAGGCGGTTCCATGCGTCGTCATCCGCCTCTATGGTTTCTTGAATTTCACCAAGCTCTGGGAGCTCTTGTAAAAACAAACCTGCTGCCATGCCGTTTTCACAGCTAATCCATAAGTGGGTATCTAGCTGTTCGGATTGTCTAAAGTACGCTTCTACCGACTTAGTAATACTGCCTTCTTCGAGTGCGACGATACCTTGATAGCGACGGCCTTGGTTTGGCTCAATGGTGATAATAAGCTGGCCCTTTTGCCCAAGTAGGTGCTCTTCACTTAAGTCTTTGTCTTCGTCTAAACGGGCAATGCCTTTGAGTTTGCCGTCATGGGTGGTTTCCGCAACCAATAAGCGTACTGGGCCATCGGTTTGCACTTGCAGGCTTAAAATACCTTCAATTTTAACGGTGGCACTTAACAGTGCCGCAGCCACTAATAGCTCCCCTAGAAGGCCATTGACTGGCTCTGGGTAGGTTTGACGCTGAAACATGTCTGCAAGGGATTGCTTAAGCCCGACTAATTCACCACGTACATGGCAGTTATCAAAGGTAAAACGTTGTAAGGTGTCATGAGTGGCCATGGGTTTTCTCTTACTTATCCTGCGGATAAGCTTATCAATAGGGTTTTAAATTAAAGCGTGGTTTCGTCTTTAAACTTACTAATTTGACGGCGCTCTTTTTTGTTTGGCTTATGGTCAAACAAGGGGTTGGATTGGGCAAATTTGCGACGACGATCTGCTTCGTCCATGCGTTTTTTGATGCTGGCTGCGGTTTCTTCGTATAACAGCTGGGCATCCGCTGCGCCTTTGCGTTGTTCGCTGATTTTGAGCACGGTGATGATTTTATCATCATAGCCTTGGCGTACCTGCAAGGTGGCTCCAACATCAACCGTGCGACTGACTTTACAGCGCTGCCCATCGTACAGAACTTTGCCACCTTCAATGGCGGCTTTAGCCAGTGCACGGGTTTTAAAAAATCGGGCCGCCCAAAGCCACTTATCTAAGCGTACTTTTGCGGGCTTTTTATCACTCACTTGGGGCTTCCTTATTCGCTGGCATCACATCTTTAAAGGCATCAATGCTGCGAAACTGGGTTATCTCTCGCTTGGGTTTTTGGCTATCTGGTTCATGAATACACATTAAGTGTTGAATACCATAGCGCTGAGCAGATTCTAACACAGCTAAACTATCATCAATGAGAACAGTGCGTTGCTTATCAAAGCCTTCATCTTCCATTAAGTGTTGCCAAAAACGCTGATCTTCTTTGGCGTAGCCGTAATCGTGGGAGCTAATAATGCGATCCACCATGTTATCTAAACCCGTATGCAGCATTTTTAAGTCCACACTATCGCGATGGGCATTGGTCACAATCACACTTCGCTTTCCGGCTTTGCGTAAAGCTTCAAGAAAATCAGGTACATGGGGGCGAAATTTAATTTTGTGCGAGATATCTTGCTTCAATTGCGCAATGGGCATGTGTGTCAGCTCGCTCCAGTAGTCTAAGCAGTACCATTCTAGCTGGCCTTGCTTTTGCTCCATCTGCAAAGTGAGAGTTTCTAATGCTTGGGATTTATCCATACCGTGGTGTACGGCGTACCTTTCCGGTAGGTGTTCCAACCAGAAAAAATTATCAAAGTGCAAATCCAGCAGAGTGCCGTCCATATCCAATAATACGGTATCAACTTCATTCCAATGGATCATGTAATGGGCACCCCTTTAGGCACGTGTGACGATTCCCATTGATTATAGTGTTTTCAGCATGGGCCAGAAACCGCAAATATGTAATAAGCCGCAATTGCGTCAAAAGAAGTGCTTTGAAAGGTAAAGCCCACTGAGTATTCAGTGGGCTAAATAGATGTTACTGAGGAGCAGTAGGCGCACTTGGTAAAGTAAAATCAATACTGGCTTTGTCGAGTAAGTCATTGGTAATGGCGGCGGAAGATGAATCCAATGTGCCGTTATCAATCACCGTTTGCTCATGAGTTGATGGCGTATGGCTTGAGCTGTTATGGCCACCAAACGCTGGGGTGAACGTACCCGTGTTGGCATCCATATCACAAGTGGTTGTGGGCACGTATAAAATATTAGATGAGGTGGCTGTCCATTCACCAGAGCTTAAACCTAAGGCTTGATATTGCACTTTATCCACTGGAGTGTGACTGTTACCTGGGCCTGCCCAGTTGCAAATCATGCCGGCATCTGTGGCGGCTAAATCAAGGTCGATGACCTCACTGGATGCCGCTGGGGATGGCACATAACCATAGTACGCACGACCTGTACCATTACCTGTGCTTTCGGTCACCACGTTTAACGCACGGTAATGGCTGTCACCGCCCCCTGCTTTCCATGCATACGCTAAACTGCCGTATCCGTCAGCGAGGCTAATTTGCGCTTGCATCACATGAATGTCTTCACCGGCCTGTAAGCTGATTTGACCATCACTGGCGTAGCTCACCTCGGGGTCTGAACTACCTTGTGGCTGGGCACGAGAAGAAATCATCCGATAACTAGCCTGTGAGCTAGATAACTCATAAATAACCGATACACCGCGTAAATCCGTTGCTTGGTTATTCTCTTCCGTGGCTTCTATGGTCAGCAGGCCATTATCATTGTCACTGTCGTGCAATACGGTTAAATCAATTTCTTGGCCATGAAGCGTACCGACAATATGGGTTTCGTATCCGGTACTGGCACTTAGGGTTTTGTGGATAACCGTTGCGGTTTCAATCTCAATGCCAGACTGATTACTGCTCTCACTAATACTTGATAGCTGTGAGCTCAAATCGAGCGTGGCACCATTTTCTGGTAAGTCTTCACCTAGTAATGCGGCCGCACACACCATCATGCCCATACTGCCCACGGCAAGATCCACATTATAGGCCGCCTTTGCCACCAGCTCGTTTAACTTGGCTGCCGCACACGCCTCACCTGTACTGGGTTCGTCTTCTACCCATAAACCTAAATCACCTGTGGGTAGTTGGCCGTCATCTGTACCACTTGATGAGTCTGGGTGGTCGGTGTAATCAAGGGCAGGGCCATAACATAAGGGCGATGACACCTGAGGCTGGCTAGGAATGGCATCTAAGCAACTGGATAAATCAGTGGCACCACGAATGGTATCTAAAAATGCGCTTGCCGCTTCTTTTTTACTTTCAAACTCACTGCTGTTACCCGCATCAGCACTGGCGGTTGATGAGGCAATGATTAATCCTTGAGGAATACTGTCAATTAACTCATCTAAGGCAGCAGCCCGTAAACATTGATCCAGTTCGCCATCGTCGCACGCTTCGTTGGCCAGTTCTAATTCTTCATCTAAGGTATCACACGCTTCTTGATCCCCTGCCGAGCAGTCTTCTGCGTTTTGTTTATCATCCTCGCCCAAATCAATACAGGCGACGAGACAGAAGCTTAGTAAAAATAAAGTTATTAATTTAAATGAACGACTCATGGTTTCTCCATAGATAATGAGGCTGCATATTGTTAGCCTAGCCAAATTCAAGAAAATCCATGATGCTCTTTTAGATGATTTTGTTGTGACAAAATGTTGGATATAGCCAAATGTTTGAATTGCATTATCCGCTACTAATGAATACACCTTCATAAGGGGTGCGGGTTGATACTCAATCAAAAATAATGATCAAAGTTCAAATCCTTTAAAACGATTTCAATTTCATTTCCATACACCATTTTAATGGCCCCCCTTTACCGTCATAATCGCCCTATTGTTACCATTAAAGTATGCCGCCCATGCCCCAAAAACCGCAAATATTAGATCGCCATATTGTCACCCAAAGCCGTTTATTTACCGTTGAGGCCATGAACCTTAGGTTTTCTAACGGGGTTGAACGTCAATACGAGCGGTTAGTTCCCGGTGGCTCTGGGGCTGTGATGATGGTGCCAATAAATGAAAAAGGCGAAGTACTGTTAATTCGTGAATACGGCGCGGGCCTAGAAGATTATAATCTGACGTTGCCTAAAGGCGCTGTAGATTTAGGCGAAAGCCTTGAGCAAGCGGCTAACCGAGAACTACAAGAAGAGATACAATTTGCAGCTAAAGAGCTGCACTTTTTAAAACACTTAAGTCTTAGTCCAAGCTACATGAAAAGTGGCATAGACGTGTTTATTGCACTAGACCTATACGAGGCAGCTTTATCAGGAGATGAGCCAGAACCATTAGAAGTGGTACCATGGCCGTTAAATGATATTGATGCATTAGTACAACGGGCAGATATGACAGAAGGCAGAGCCATTGCTGCGTTATATTTAGCTAAAAACTGGTTCCAGACACAACAAAATAATATTGATAAGTGAATGACCCATGCAACCAAATTATGCCGCTGTCATTGAGCTTGCAAAGCAAGCCGGTACCGCCATTTTACAGATCTATAACCGCAGTGCATACACTGTGGTTGAAAAGTCCGATGACAGCCCGTTAACTGAAGCTGATCTCGCTGCTCACCATATTATTAACAATGGCCTTAGCAAAATAATTAATGTACCCGTTATTAGCGAAGAAGCGGATATCCCAAATCAAGAACAACGGGCCCAATGGCAACAATTTTGGCTAGTTGATCCACTAGATGGCACCAAAGAATTCATCGACCGAAATGGCGAGTTCACAGTGAATATTGCGCTGATTCAAGAAGGAGAGCCAGTATTCGGATTAATTTATGCACCTGTTACCGATGAGTGCTATTACGGTGGCGACGGCAAAGCTTTTTGTAAGGTAGGTGATGAGCCTGCCATCCCATTAAAAGCCAGCAACCCCAATATACAAATCGGTGAGCATGATCGAATTCGCATACTTTGCAGTAAGCGTCATGCCCTGCAATCGCTAGATCGATTATGCGAAAAACTGGAACATAGAGTCGCCCGAGTAGAGCGTATATCCGTAGGAAGCGCATTAAAACTTGGCTATCTTGCGAGCGGCCAAGGTGAAGTATATCCAAGGTTTGGTAATGTTAGTGAATGGGATATTGCCGCTGGTCATGCAATTTTACGTTGTGTAGGTGGGGATATTTTATCGCTACAATATGAACATATTCGCTACGGCAGCAAACCCTCTATGATTGTGCCGGGCTTTTATGCAGTGGGCCAAGTAGATTTTGATTGGCGTACGCTGTTACTATCTTGAACATATCCTTTCGACATATAAAAGTCTGTTTTCAGACGATTCAAAAGACAGGCTTATGAATTATTTCAACGCCCTCTTTTAGAACACTTTATTTGCGGTTCAGCGCCCTATTTATAAACCAGAAATAAATATTTTTGCTCTATATTTATTATGCTGCGCTATAAAAACATCTTTTATGACCCAAAAGTTTTCAAGAGAATTTATTCATATCTTTTTTTATATTTAATGGATTTTTTAATTCCAATTTAGTTGAATAATTTTGATACGTGCTTCACATTAATTAACTATGCTTACTTAGAATCAATCACAAGGATGGCTCGTAATGACGCATAGCATTCATCCCAAGATCTATCGCTTACAGCATGAAATTATCACGATTGAACGACACTTGCATAACGCAGAACAACGAATGGGGGTAAGTAATCCAGCCATTTTACAAAACTACCGAGAAATGATTCGTGCTCGGCAAGAACTCATGGAGTTGCTATCAGTGTCCCCTGATGGTGACCACACTAGCACTACACATTAACTTTATTAGGTTTGTATTTATAAGAACGCCAAGGCATATCAATATGACTTGGCTTTTTTGATGGGAATAAAATCGTTACCCTACGGTTCGATGTACTGCGGCTAATAATCGATCTTTATCTACCGGTTTAGCAATCCATCCTGTAGCACCTACCCCTTTCGCTTTTTTCTTTTTGTAATCAGCGGTTTCTGTAGTGATCACCAAAATAGGTTTTGACTTATAAGGCTCAAGGCGACGAAGGTGAGACACTAAGCTCATACCACCCATTTCCGGCATATTTAAATCAGTGATAACTAAATCAACTGTATGGTTTTTTGCAAAATCCAAAGCCTCGCGACCGTTTTCTTTTACAAAAACAGTGTGCCCATCGGCCTCAAGTACCACTTTCATTAATGTGCGTATTGCCTCACTATCATCCACCGCTAAAATACTGGCCATTTGATCTCCTTCAGTAAACTCAAGTTAATGCATAACTAGTTAATTGCTTTTTGCACTGCATCTAATAATTTTGCTTTGTTGATAGGTTTCTCAATCCAACCGGTTGCGCCAAGCATTTTTGCTTTTTCTTTTTTGTAGTCCGCTGTCTCCACCGTCATAACCAAAATCGGTTTGTATTGATAATTATCAAGTAATCTCAAATTGGTGACCAAATCCATACCATTCATTTGCGGCATATTTAAATCTGTAATCACTAAATCTACAGTATGGTTTTTAGCGAAGTCTAAGGCTTCATAACCATTTTCCTTGACAAAGACGGTGTATCCACCTTCTGAAAGTACGAGCGAGATTAATTTTCTAATCGCCGCACTATCATCAACGGCTAAAATACTGGCCATATATTTTCTCCAATCACTTACTTTAGAGTAGAGCCCCATAGGTAAATTAACAAATATATGGTGCGACTTAAGTTATCTTATTTAGCTACAATTACGCAGTTTCTACCTGCTTGTTTAGCTTTATATAGTGCCTTATCAGCTCGTTCTAAAACCGCTTCGTGTTTATGCCCTGAATGGTGTTGAGCCAGCCCAAAACTGGCGGTGATATGTAGAGGTTTAGCTTTACCATTCTTCCCTCGCTGGCTCTTTTTGCGCTCTAGATTTTTTGGGTATAACGCATAATCAGCAATTCGAGTTCGCGTCTGCTCTAACGCCGCTTTCACCTCATCCTGAGGCAAATTAGCAAATACCAAGCAAAACTCTTCACCTCCATAACGATAGGCTTTAGCTTTAGGGGTTTTGCTGATTAATTTAGCAATCACTTTTAAGACGTCATCCCCCACTTGATGCCCATAAGTGTCATTAAATTTTTTAAAATGATCCACATCCACCATGGCAACAAAATAATGCTTAGCTTGCATTTTAAGCTTAAACTCCAACGCTCTGCGCCCTGCAATACCTGTGAGTTCATCCACATAGGCCATCACATAACCATCAAGGGAAAGGGAGAACAAAGCCGCACACGCCCCCCACAGAAGTATGTAACTCTCATCAGCCCATTTGAAAGCCACCCCTACTAACACCAAAAGCGGCCAATAACTGGCCCAACGACCAATGCGCAACCAAAATTTCACAAACAATAAAGGGGTTAAGGCGAAAAACACACTAAGCCATGTCATCGGGAAATACGCGTATCCCAGCCACGCATCTGGGACGACGATCTCCCGTCGAGAACATGCAACAAACAGAATCAGCAATATGAAATTAAAAACATGCAGCGAGTGTAGCCAAGGACGTTGCCCCCACTGTAAATTCACCAACCACAAGTACAGCATGAAACAGGGCAATGCGAACGGCGCATAAATATCGATTTCAAATCCAACAGATGCAGGCTGGGTAATAAATAAAAGTGGTAAGACGCTAAACACAGCTTGTTGCTGATATAACAACACCGCTCGCCCAAGGGTCACTACAATAATCGCTGTGGCCACATAATTAGGGATTAGAATAGATTGCTCAGGTAGATAGCCTAAAATGGCCAAGATCAAGCAAGGAATAACAATATTGATAATTGCCAGCTGCAGTTTCATGACCTAGTCCTTGGCAACGTTAGCTTTGAGTATAGCCTAGCAAAACACTTGGCAAGGTATGCTAACCAAACCCCAGCACCCTACCAACAAATCCATTTCTAATCATTCAACTACCCAATAAAAACGGCAAGCTAAACGCACATAGAATACCCATAAAGCTCATGGATAAGGCCGCAAATGCCCCCTGCTCACCACCAAACTCTAACGCCTTTGCGGTACCAACTGCATGGGCACAAACACCTAACGCACAGCCTTGTGCTGGAGCTTGTGTGATGCCACACCACCGAAACAAGGTAGGGGCCATTAACGCACCAAAAATACCAGTAAACATGATAATGGCTGCCGCCACCGACGCCATGCCGCCAATTTGAGGGGCTATTTCCAAGGCAAACGCAGTGGTGATGGATTTTGTCCACATAGAATGAATACTGACATCTGACGCCCCTAGCCCATAAACAATGCCCACCGCCAATAAGATGGTAAACGCACCACCTAATACATTACTTAATAAAAACGGTAACCAATATTGGCGCAATGCTTTTAGGTTTTCATATAACGGGATGGCCAACGCCACAATCACTGGACCTAAAAACTGACTGATCATATGTGCACTGTCCATGTATCGCTCGAAACTCAAATCACTTAATAGCACCACGGCACATACGCTAGTAACACTCACCATAACAGGGTGCAAAAAGGGTTTTTGCGCACTCATGCGAAACAGCCACAAGCCCATCTGAAAACTTAATAACGTTAAGAACAGCCCTAAGTAAGAACTCTGCCAAACCGCATCCCATGCACTTTGCCAATGAAGATTCATAATTGATCTCCTTTATGCTTTGCCGGTGTGCTCATGGTCTTTTGCACTAACCAACCACATAAAGGAATCCCCACAAGCAAACTGACTATCATTGCCAGCAATATAATGTGCCCTTCCATCTTAATCAGATCCATGTAATTCACGATCCCCACGGATGCCGGCACAATAAACAATGGTAAATATGGCAATAAGCTTTGGCTGGATTGCTTTACCGAATCGCTCACCCCCCCACGAATCACCAAAGTCATAAACAATAACAGCATGCCCAACACAGAGCCGGGGACTGGCCAAGCAATTAAGGCTGAAATAAATTCACCTAGCAGCATGTAACTAATAAAAACGATCAAGCCGTATAGCATGTGTTGTTTTCAACCAATTTAAGTTAGGTAAGGCCATGACGGGGGATGGCGTCATGTGTCCCAAAGTTATTCAATGTGTTATCCACAAAATCTGTGCATAACCTTTTTTATCTTAAGCCTATCAGCCGGTCATCAAGTTCATATTAACCTGTTGTTTTTTAAACAGTTTCCCCATAAACACAGGGCTAGCGGCTTGCAGCTGAGTATCCCAAAGTTATCCTAAGCTTTATCCACAACTTACGTGGATAAAAGTTTTCCACATAAGGCTAAGCGATTGATTTACGGTGTATTTTTAAGCGATTTAAGGCATTCACCCGCACCATCACAGCTGTAGGCATCTGTCCCAAAGTTAACCCCAATCTTATCCACAGATTTTGTGCACAAATGTGAATAAACACTAAGAATACACCTCTAACCTGTGAACATTTCCCATGAATCACCCCTGCAAAGAATAACCGGGCTGCGGATAACCTGACTCACATCAGCAAAGCTTAATCAAGAGCGGCAGTTTAACGCTAATGGAGGGTGAATATCAGTAAAACACCCTGAAAATTATTGCAATCTGCCGTATCATACAGCCAATTATAAACTTCTCTGGGACCATTATGTCTGCGAACACTCTGCGCATCGCTACCCGTAAAAGTAAACTCGCCCTTTGGCAGGCTGAATTTGTAAAAGCAGAACTGCAACGCTTTCATCCTAAGCTAGAAGTGGAACTGGTTACCTTTACGACCCAAGGGGATAAAATTCTCGACACGCCATTAGCTAAAATCGGCGGTAAAGGTTTATTTGTTAAAGAACTTGAAGCGGCCATGCTTGATGGCCGTGCTGACATTGCTGTGCACAGCATGAAAGATGTACCGATGGAATTCCCTGAAGGCTTAGGCTTAAGCGTTATTTGTGAGCGTGAAAACCCAACCGATGCGTTTGTTTCTAATAAGTACAAATCCCTTGCGGATTTACCTCAAGGGGCACGCCTTGGTACATCCAGCTTACGTCGTCAGTGCCAAGCATTAGCCGCTCGTCCTGATTTAAAGGTTTCCAGCCTACGTGGTAACGTACAAACCCGTTTAGGTAAATTAGACGCCGACGAATTTGATGCCATTATTTTAGCCAGCGCCGGTTTAATTCGTTTAGAGCTACAAGAACGTATCGCGCAATTTATTGGGGACGACATCATGTTACCCGCTGGTGGCCAAGGTGCTGTTGGTATCGAATGCCGCAGCGACGATAACGCCACAAAAGCATTACTTGCACCATTACACCATCAAGCCACAGCGTATCGTGTGTATGCCGAACGTGCCTTAAACCGTCGTCTTGAAGGGGGCTGCCAAGTACCCATCGCGTGTTACGCCACTCTCGATCAAGATCAGTTATTTCTTCGTGGCTTAGTAGGCAGTGAAGACGGTCAAACCATCATTCGCGCTGAAATTTCAGGCCATGTAAACGATGCCGAACAATTAGGCATTCAAGCTGCTGAAGACTTACTGGCCAAGGGCGCTGGTAAAATCCTTACCGACATTTACGGGCACGAGGTTAAGTAAACCGTGGAAGGTGCCCTATTAATTACCCGCCCACAAGGACAAGGCTTAGATCTCATTAACGATTTAAGCCAAGCGGGTTGGCATTGTGTGCATCAGCCGTTATTACGCATTGAGCCATTCACTCAAGATCACGGCAAACCATTTCACACCATGAAACAACACATTATGGATTTAGATATTTATGATGTGGTGATCAGTGTCAGTGGCAATGCCTCGAGCTTAGCGGTGAATTGGATTGATCAATACTGGCCACAACCCCCTGTAGGCATTGATTGGTACGCAGTAGGGCCAAGTTCAGCCAAGGCATTTCAATCCCTGCACATAGATATGCGCGTGCCTACCCATAACCATAGTGAAGGCCTGCTTGAACTGGATGGTTTACAAGACCTAACTCACAAAAAAGTATTGATTTTCCGTGGCGTAGGAGGCCGTGAGCATCTTGCCGACACCCTCGCCGCCCGTGGTGCTCAAGTTCACTATTGCGAGCTTTACCGCCGTGCCCCCATTACCTTTAATAAAGGGGAATTGGCAACACTGCTTAGCCAAGAACACATACACTACGCCCTGCTGACCAGTGGCGAGATGCTGCAACAACTTGCTAACGAACTCGACTATGAAGAATTAAACTCGTTGCATATTATCGTTCCAAGTCAACGAATTGCCCTTATGGCAGCAAAACTGAATATCCAACACATATATGTATGTGACAAAATAAATAGCCAAGGCATACTAGAGTGCTTAAAACGCATCAAGCACTCCCATTAACCTTGGCATCGGCCAAACATCCGCCGACCCGTATCGCTTTATGAAAGGATCGATCTAGTGAGTGATCAAAAGCCAACACAAGACACACCAAAACTTGCTAATACTAAACATCAAAAAGACAAATCATTCTCGCAAGTTTGGTTTTTTTTGGTGGCGTTATTAATCATAGCTGCACTCGTGTTTGGCCAGTATCGAATCGAAACCCTACTACTCAAGCAAAGCGCCCTTGAACAACAGCTGCAAAGCTTAGCTAGTCAAAGCCAACAACACTCTATTGAGCGCGGCAAACAAGCTACTCACCTAGAGCAAAGCCAGCAAGCGTTAAAAGAAATGCAAGGGCGACTGGCATTCATGCAACAAACCCTCGATCAAATTCCTGGGGCTCGCGTTGATGATTGGAAATTAGCCGAAATTGAATATCTATTACGTCTAGCGAACCAGCGTGTATATTTGCAACATGAACTCACTGCAGCCCATGGTTTATTTGATGCTGCCAATCAAATACTAGCCAACCTAGATAACCCTGCGTTACTGGTTGTACGCGAACAAATTGCCAAGGAAATGCTGCTACTAGGCCAACACTCACAACTGGACCGTCAGGGGATTTACACCCAGCTCCAAGCAATCAAGCAATTAATACACGATGGCATTCAGCCTCCTCAAACATTTAAACAAACAAAAACAGAAGTCATGCCATCCGCAGATGAAAAAACCTTATGGCAGCAACTGATAGCCCTTGTCAGTATTCGTCATCGCGACGACGCTTTTAACGCCCCTTTAACCAACAGCCAATATCAATTACTTGAACACAACCTGAATCTAATGTTGGAGCAAGCACAGTGGGCGTTATTAAAAGCCGACAGCCGCTTATATCAAGACAGCCTAAATCATGCACAACAATGGCTGACAGATAACCTAAGGCATTCTGGGGCGCAAACCATTGCAGCAAAACTGCAAGCGTTAGCCGCCATTGATGTACAACAAACCACGCCTAATGTTAGTGAATCGTTACGCCTGTTACGTCAAATTCTGCAAGAGCGCACGTTTAATCCTAGTGACGTAAAACCAAAACAAAATAAAACACCTTCAACAAACAAAAAAATAAATAACCAACAGGAGCAAGCTTAATGAGCAAACGCTTGATTCTGATTGTTCTTCTATTACTGGCGGGTAGCCTCATTGGCCACTACATGTTGCAAGGCAGCGGCTATGTTCTAATCAGCTTTCAACAATGGGTAGTAGAAACCAGCTTATGGGTCTTTTTGATTTTACTTATTAGCGGTGTACTTAGCGTATATGCCGCTATCCACTTAATCACGACCTTATTAACTACGCACCATCTTTTCAGTAGCTGGCGCGAAAAACGCGGCATGAACTCAGCCGTAAGTAAAACCGTAAAAGGTTTAATTTATTTGGCGGAGGGTAATTTCAAACAAAGTGAAAAACTGCTTATGGCGGGTGCCCATGGCAAAGGTAAAATCATTAACTACTTAGCCGCTGCTCGCGCAGCACAACTAGCAGGTAAATTTGAGCGTAGTGACGAACTCATGGCTCAAGCCGCTAGTAGCACAAAAGGCGCCGATTTAGCAGTGGGCTTACAGCAAGCACAACTTCAATTAGAACGTCAACAATACGAACAATGTCTAGCCACTTGTTTGCGTCTGAAAAAACAGTTCCCAAAGCATCAATACGTCAACAAGATGCTTTTAAAAGCCCACACAGAATTAGAAGACTGGCAAACGGTTATTGAATTGTTACCCAGTTTAAACAAACACAAACTATTGCCAAACAAACATGTTCAAAAGCTAGAAATTGAGGCTTACGGTAAACTAATCGAGCACATTATTCGCTCACGTAATACTGCCAGCAAAAACCCTCAAGCATTATTGAAAGTATGGAAAAGCATTCCATCAAGCACCATTAAACAATTAGACTTTTTACCTCTATCACAAAGTTTCATTGAACATTTAATATCGTTAGATGCAAACGAAGAAGCAGAAGCCCAATTACGCTATTTGTTAGCTCACCAATTTAGTGATGAACTAATGGCCTTGTATGGTCGAGTGATAGGGAAAAACGTACAAAAACAATACTTATTTGCAAAAGATCTACTCAAGCAGCGCCCTAATGATGCAAGCGTATTGTTGAGCCTTGGTCGCATTGCTTTAATGAACCAACTGTTTACAGAAGCTCAGGAGTATTTTGAAGCAAGCTTATCCATTGAAAACACCCCAGAAGTACGTAGCGAATTAAGCCGCTTGTACTTAGCGCAAAATAAAGAAGACAAAGCCGTTGCTATGTTAAGGCAAGGTTTAGGGTTGGATCTACCAAATTTACCATTGCCTCGATAAAAAGGATTTCATCATGAATAAAAATCAAATTTTATTATCTTATCCCGATGGTGGCAATGAAGTAAGGACTATATTCAAAGATGAAATATATTTCTGCCTCCATGATGTCATTTCTTTACTCGCACATCAAAATACAACTCTTTCTACTTCCAAAAAGCCAGACGGCCTTTTTGGGCTGATCAAAGCTCAATCAGAAGTTTTGGAAGACGATGAAAAAGTGAAATTTGAAAATGAGTTATATATAACTCAACCTGGGCTTTTTAGAATTATCCTAAGAGACAACAGCCAAGCATGTAAAAACTTTCAAAGATGGGTACTCCATGAAGTTCTTCCATGCATACAAAAACATGGAACCTATCCAGCACCTCTTGTGGAGACAGATTCAGATGTAAAACGCATAGTTCAATCGCTATTACTTGAAATAGAGCAACGCGAACGATTAGAAAAAGAAACAAAAGAAAAATTTGAAATACATGAAAAGGTTTTAAATAACTTGAGCGAGCGGATAGAGTCAATATCGTCAAACAAGGATAATATTAGTTTTATCGATCCAATTGATTTCTGCAAAATTAATAATATTGATGACTCAAAAATACATAGTATAAAAGGTTGGTGTATAAAGCTTTGTGCTGAAAATGGATATCCATCATTCAAACGATTTGTGAATGGAGTTGAAAATTTAGAATTCACGGAGCAAACTTTATTTAAAGCCATTAGTGAAATCGAAAAATAAGGAAGCCATATAATGAAATTGATTTACGCCATATTTTTCGCCCTAGCCATTTCTCATACTCATGCAAATACACCTGTGTGGAAGGTAAGTAAAGGCAATGATTATTTTTATATTGGCGGCACCATTCATTTACTTAACCAAGAAGATTACCCGCTTCCAAAAGCGTTTAACCAAGCCTATCAGGATTCTGATACGCTTATTTTTGAAACTGATATAGACGCAAGTAACCAACCAGAACAACAAGCAAAAATGATGACATCTATGATGTATACAGATGCGCGCACTCTGTCATCTGAGCTTTCTCCTGAAGTCTATACTGAACTTAAGGCTTTTTTGGCAGCCCGCCAAATCCCCATTAGTCATTTTGAAAAATACCAGCCTTGGGGGTTATCTATTATCCTTACCGTCATGGAATATCAACGCCTTGGAATGGTCAGTGAATTAGGGGTCGATCAGCACTTTAATGTCCAAGGCAAAGCAGATAAGAAAACCATTGGCAGCTTAGAAACCATTGATGAACAACTTGGTTTTCTACAATCTCTTGCTGACATTAACCCTGACGTGATTATTCGCTATACCATCGAAGACATGAAAAGCCTACCGAAATGGATACTGATCATGAAACAGGCATGGCGTGATGGGGATATTCACGCGTTTACGGACATGCAACCGGTTATTGAAATGCAAACACAGTTTCCTAAGGTGTATGACACCTTAATCACTAACCGAAATAATAACTGGATGAAGCAAATTCCAAGCTTAATAAACAATAAACAAAAAGAGTTTGTTTTAGTTGGAACATTGCACCTTAACGATGAGATCGGCTTGCTTAATCAATTGAGAAATAAAGGTTTTAAAATAGAGCAGCTTTAATTCTGTGTGTCGAGATAAATCCCGACCTACAATTCTAAGCGTTGTATTATAATTTGCATCGTCCTTTAGGGCGACAATTTATATTCAAATCAATCTGTAGGTTGGGCTTTAGCCCAACAAAAGGAAGTATAAGTATGTCATGGAATGACTTACGAAAAGGCCGCGTTTCAGAGCCAAACAGAGAATATTTTATTACCTTCACCTGTAACGATAGAAAACCTCTTTTTAGCAATCATCAATTAGCTCATGCTTTTTGTAAAATGATCAACCTCAATGAATTACAGTGTGATTGCTTATGGGCTACATGGGTACTAATGCCTAATCATTTTCACGGCTTATTACAACTTCAAAAGAATAATTTAGCTCAAGTTGTTGGCAAGTTAAAAGGAGCCAGTGCTAGAAAAATCAATCAGCACTTACAAATTTCTGGTCCTGTATGGCAACCCTCTTTTTACGACCGCGCATTAAGAACCGAAGATAACCGAAAAGATATTGCTCGTTATATTATTGCTAACCCATTACGAGCGAATTTAGTGGCCAGTATTAAAGATTATCCTTATTGGAACTCTATATATTTGCCGGCATGAACCTCGATCTACATGCCACTCTTAAACCTAATTGTAGGTTGGGCTTTAGCCCAACAAGAAGTGGCTCCTTACAATTGCATATTTATTACATTGTGAAAACTCAATCAGACTGTAGATCATTCTTGAGTCAAAATTTATTTGATAACGCGCTCGTTCTGTCGGGATAAATCCCGACCTACATAGGTCTTCACGTTAAAATGTAGGTCGTCCTTTAGGGCAACAATCTATTAATCTTTTTTGCTAATGATCACTTCTAGATTTTTGGCACTACCCGCATACCATTTTTGAACATATAAAGAGCCTATAATGGGAGGCTGCCCTTCTTCTGGTACTTCTTTATAGCGCACACTGTTTTTAGTTTCTTTTTCGATTTCGAATTTTACGACTTTATCGGACATGTAATTTCTCTAGTAGATCTGTAAATGGTCATTAATGTTTTGGCATTATACGATAATCACGGCCTTAATTGAGGGTATAACCTATAATGTGGCCTCACTAGACACAGCTGCTATATTTATAAAGACCCTTACGGGTATAATAGGCCAAATCGAAGTATTTCTTTATTAGGTGCCACCATGATCGAAGACGTCAATTACAAGAATAACCCCTTACATGGCGTCAGCTTAAAAAACCTATTAATCGAAATGGTGGATCACTACAGTTTCGAAATTCTATTTGCCTACTTAAACATCAACTGCTTTAAAACCAACCCAAGTATTGAATCCAGTGTGAAGTTTTTAAAGAAAACCGATTGGGCACGGGAAAAAGTAGAGGCGTTTTATATGTACGAATACAAGAACCTACCAAAACCGTCTTCCACTCAGTTTAATACGCCCCCCCGTGACCGTATTGTGCCCGAACACCATGAAGTAGGAGAACCTGCAGAGCTATCATTAGAAGATGCCGAACAGCTAAGAGAAAAACGCGCAAAAAAAGCCGCAGAATTTAACAAAGGAGGGTTTGGCAAACGCTCTGGTTCAAGTAAAAACTATACACCCCGTAGCCATAGTGAAACCCCTCGACCTAAAAGCCCAAAAAACAATGCCTCCAGCAGTGATAACCCTTGGGGAAATTGGCAGAAGTAACGACCACTATTATGCTTAAAGATTACTTCATTGTTTACGTGTATATCAAAATTAAGAAAAATCGCTTAGAGGTTAAAAATTTAACCTCTAATAGTGAGTGGTTACACGAAAATGCCAACTCGGCATTTAGCACAGCCAGATTATTAGTGGGTGAGTTTTCAATTGCAGAAGCTTTACTTAAAAAGTTATTCCAGCAAATTATGAAATCCCATTGGCTGATTAAAAAGCCGTGTGTATTAGTCCAACCATTAGAGCAAGTAGACGGCGGATTAAGCGAAGTGGAAGATAAACTCTTTAAAGAACTAGCACTTGGTGCTGGGGCCATCAACGTCATGCTATATACAGGCAAAGAATTATCGGATGCTGACGCCCTAAAGCAACTTAAATCACACTAACCACACATATAGGTCCCTGTACCCACCGCCAGTAGTTCATCCTTTTCGTTTTTAAACTCCATCCTTGTTACCGCCACTTTAGAACCAATACGCAAAATAGTGGCACTGGCATAAAATTCTTCACCGCGTCCGGGGCGCAGGTAATCCACTCGTAAGTCAATGGTTCCTAATTTTGCTAGGCTTTTGTTACGCTCTTCTACGGGTAAATCTAAACGCTGTTGATAAGCGGCCGCTAATGCGGCGGTGCCGCCAGCTACATCTAATGCGCTGGAAATCACACCACCATGAAGAATACCTTGTAGCCAGTTGCCCACTAGTTCTGGGCGCATGGCTAATTTAAATATGGCGACATCGGCATCAAAACTATGAACTTTTAAACCTAAGTATTGGTTAAAAGGAATCTGATCCATAAAATTTAGGGCTAAATTTAATTCGGTTTCTGTAAATTTATCTTTCATGCAAGTCCCTAATTCTAATAATGATTGCTCTACTATCTTCAATAAGCGTGAAGCTTTTCTACTACTTTATAACAAACATTGCAGGGCGTTGTTACATTTCCATTCGCCAGCTACCCAAACTATATTAGCGTTTGCCTCTATCATGGGTTTATTTACGTCTCCAAGCATGGAATTTTTCTACCCATGACAATAGTTTTTCTGGGGCGTGGTTTCGTTTCCGTTCGCCTGCTACCCAAACTATATTAGTGTTTGCCTCCATCATGGGTTTATTTACGTCTCCAAGCATGGAATTTTTCTACCCATGACAATAGTTTTTCTGGGGCGTGGTTTCGTTTCCATTCACCAGCAACATACTTATTTGCCTCCATCATGGTTGGGTACGCATGTATGGTGCCTAGTATTTTATTTAAGCCTAGTCCATGACGCATGGCTAAAACAAACTCGGCCATGAGTTCTCCTGCCATGGCACCTACAATGGTAGCACCTAAGATTTTATCTTTGCCCGGCACAGTTAAAACTTTTACAAAGCCACGGGCTTGACCATCTACTATGGCACGATCCAACTCTTTTAATTCGTATTTAGTCACTTCAAACGGTATGCCTTTAGCTTTGGCATCGGTTTCGTTCAAACCCACTCGGCCCACTTGTGGGTCGGTATAAGTAGCCCAAGGGATGACAGAATAGTCTGCTTTGAATTTTTTTAAATGACCAAAAAGGGCATTTACACTGGCATACCACGCCTCATGGGCAGAAACATGGGTAAATTGATAACCTCCAATCACATCACCCACAGCATATACACCGGGCATACTGGTTTCTAGATATTCATCTACTTGTATATTGCCCCGTTCATCCAATTGAATATTCAGGTTATCCAAGCCATAGCCTTTCACATTGGCCTCTCGACCAACCGCCATGATCATGGCATCAAACTCAATGGTTTGCTCTCCGCTTGGAGTTTCAATCAGCGCCTGCTTCACTTGCCCTACCATTTGGAATAATTTTGGTTTGCAGTTTGTCATTAAGGAAATACCGTCCTGCGCAAATTGCTGAGTGACCTGCGCGACTACGTCGTCATCTTCTCGACCTAAAATATGAGTGGCCGGATCCACTATGATCACGTTAGACCCTAAACGCTGAAAGCTTTGCGCTAATTCACAACCAATTGGGCCTCCGCCAATCACCAGTAGGGTTTTAGGTTGCTCTTGAATTTCCCATAAAGTATCTGAGGTGTAATAACCAACATCTTCAATACCGGGAATAGGTAAAACCCTAGGACGCCCCCCAGCAGCAATAATGATATTACGGGCGGTTCGGGTTTGCGTACCTTGTTCGGTGTCTATTTTCACAGTCCAAGGGTTTAAAATGGTGGCACTGCCCGTCATGCAATGCACGCCCAAGCCTTCATAACGCTCGATACTGTCGTGGGGTTCAATATCGTTGATACTGGTGTGTACGGATTGCATCACTTGTTTGAAGTCCACTTCCACTTTGCCCACATTCACACCCACACTTTTTGCTTCTCGTGCTTCATGAGCCAAGCTTGCCGCATGAATAATAGCCTTAGAGGGCACACAACCTGTGTTTAAGCAGTCTCCACCCATTTTGTGCTTTTCGATTAGTGTCACCTTTGCCTTGGTCGCGGCGGCAATATAGCTACTCACTAAGCCACCAGCTCCAGCACCAATTACTAATAGGTTGTCATCAAAAGATTTTGGTTTGCTATAACTTTTAAAAGCACTGCGTTTTTTAAGCTGAGCAATTAATGTTCGGGCCAACCACGGAAATATAGCCAGTAATACAAAACTGCCTAATAACCCTGGGGTCATAATGCCAGCTAACGAGATTTCATTTAATTGACCAAGCTGAGCACCCGCATTCACATACACAGCGGTACCAGCCAACATGCCTAACTGGCTAACCCAATAAAATGTCCATGTCTTTATCGGCATTAGGCCCATTACTAGATTGATCACAAAAAACGGCACAACGGGAATCAGCCGCAAGGTGAATAAGTAAAACGCGCCGTCTTTTTCCATGCCTTGATTAATTTTGCTTAAATAACTTCCAAACTTGGCTTGTACCCAGTCTTTTAATAAAAGCCGCGTCATTAAAAAGGCTAACGTAGCGCCAATGGTGCTAGCAAAACTGATCAACAATAATCCCCAGCCTAAACCAAAAATAGCGCCTCCAATTAATGTTAATGCAGCTGCACCGGGAATGGATAAAGCTGTGGCAATTACGTACACCACAAAAAAGATGGCCGCTGTCAGTAGCGGCTGCTCAATAAACAGGTTTTGATAAAAATCCGGCGATAAATATTGCTGGGCATCCAATGCCACCAGAGCAGCCACGATACTTGCCAAAAGCGCCAAAACGATGATCTTTTTCATAATTATTCCATTGAATGGTGTTTCACTTGGAGAGAACCTAGGTAACTTGGTTCCAAATTTCTAGCAAGTGGGTGTTTTTCACCACTTATACTATCAACTAAAGAATATTTTAATACGATGTTCATAGAGTTTAGGTTTACTTGCGCTCTATCATAAGCAAAAGTGGATAGCTTGCAGTACAATAAGCCCCATTTGAATGTATTAGCTGGAGTGCACCATGGCATTTTCCGATGGACAACGACTTTTTCCTGAAACCCGTATGCGCCGTATGCGTGCAAGCGACTTTAGCCGTCGTTTAATGCGTGAAAATGAACTCACTCCCAACGATCTAATTTATCCAATGTTCATTTTAGATGGCAAAAACCAGCGTGAAGCCATCATTTCTATGCCAGGGATTGAGCGTCTATCCATTGATTTAGCGGTAGAAGAATGTAAATTACTCAGCTCCCTTGGTGTGCCGGCGGTTGCGTTATTTCCAGTAACCCCTTTAAACCACAAATCTGAATTCGCCGAAGAAGCCTATAATCCAAACGGTATTGCCCAGCGTGCCGTAAAAGCCATTAAAGATGCCTGCCCAGAGCTAGGCGTGATCACGGACGTGGCTCTTGATCCTTTTACCACTCATGGACAAGACGGCATCATTGATGCCAGTGGCTACGTATTAAATGATCGCACCATCGATACGCTTGTGATGCAGGCTATTAGTCATGCAGAAGCCGGCGCAGATGTTGTGGCTCCTAGCGACATGATGGACGGACGCATTGGTATCATCCGTGAAGCATTTGAAGAAAGTCAGCATGTGAATACTCGCATTATGGCCTACAGTGCCAAATATGCATCCGCATACTATGGCCCATTTCGCGATGCGGTAGGCAGCGCAGGCAATCTTGGTAAAAGTAATAAATCCACCTACCAAATGGACCCAGCCAATGCTAACGAAGCCTTACATGAGGTGGGTTTAGATTTATCAGAAGGCGCCGACATGGTGATGGTTAAACCCGGCATGCCTTATTTAGACATATTACGTTTAATCAAAGACGAATTTAAAGCACCCACTTTTGTTTACCAAGTCAGCGGCGAATACGCCATGCACATGGCGGCCATTCAAAACGGCTGGCTTGATGAAAAGGCCGTCATGATGGAAAGTCTGATGTGCTTTAAACGGGCCGGTGCGGATGGCATTCTCACTTATTTTGCCAAAGCCTGCGCATTAGAACTCAATAAATAATTCATTCAAGATTAAGGAACAACATGAGCACAGAGGAATTAGAAAACGGCATTGATCTTAGTTCGCCTGAGTTTTATTTTAACCGTGAACTTAGCCACATGCAGTTTAATATTCGCGTGCTAGCGCAAGCCTTGGACGACACTCATCCACTGCTTAATCGCTTGATGTTCCTATGCATTTTTTCTAGCAACTTAGATGAATTTTTTGAAGTACGCGTGGCGGACTTAAAAAAACAACTGGCCTTTAGCCGCGAAATCCCCGGCCCAGATGGCTCGCCTCCTGCGGATGTTCTTGAACAAATTTACCACCTTGTAAGCGACACCGTTGATCGCCAATACAAGGTGTTAAATGATCAACTATTCCCTCAGCTAGAACAAGAAAACATCCGTTTTATACGCCGTGGGGATTGGTCAACTAAGCAAAAAAATTGGGTGAAAAAATACTTCAACGAAGAGATACAGCCCGTTATTAGCCCTATTGGTTTAGACCCTGCCCACCCGTTCCCACGTTTAGTGAATAAGTCCCTTAACTTTATCGTAGAGTTAGACGGCAAAGATGCGTTTGGTCGTAATACGGGGTTGGCTTTGATTCCTGCACCACGCTCATTACCGCGTATTTCTCGCTTACCGGACGAGCTATGCGAGGGCGGTGACAATTACGTGTTTTTATCCAGCATGATTCATGAATTTGCCGATGAACTATTCCCCGGCATGAAAGTAAAAGGCTGTTATCAATTTCGTTTAACCCGCAACGCAGATTTAACCTTCGACAAAGAAGACGTAGCCGATTTAGCCAGTGCGCTAGAGGGTGAACTACATGCCAGACACTACGGCGATGCGGTTCGCTTAGAAGTGGCCGACAATTGCCCAGAGCCTTTGTGGCAATTTTTATTAGCCAAATTTAACTTAACCGAACAAGATTTATATCGTGTAAACGGCTTAGTGAATGTCCACCGTTTAATGGCTGTTGCCGCGGGCGCTGACCGCCCAGAACTGCGTTACCCATCATTTACGCCTAGTATTCCCAAGGGCCTGCAGGGTAAAAAAGACTATTTTGAAGCCATTCGCAAAAGCGACCAGTTAATTCTGCATCCATTTCAAAGCTTTACACCAGTTGTGGATTTAGTGCGCATGGCCGCCAAAGACCCAGACGTATTAGCCATCAAACAAACCCTTTACCGAACCGGTGCTACTTCTGAAATTGTAGATGCTCTGGTAGACGCAGCCCGTAAAGGTAAAGAAGTCACCGTAGTAATTGAGTTACGTGCACGCTTTGATGAAGAAGAAAACCTACACCTAGCAAACCGCTTACAAGAAGCAGGCGCCGTGGTAGTTTATGGCGTGGTTGGGTATAAAACCCACGCCAAAATGCTAATGATTGTACGCCGTGAAAACAAAAAGCTACGCCGCTATGTTCACTTAGGTACAGGAAATTACCATGCGGGTAATGCTCGTTTATATACCGACTACAGCTTAATCACCTGCAGCAAAGACATCACTGAAGATGTACACAAAGTATTCCAACAACTTACAGGGATGGGGAAAGCACTAAGCATCAAGAAAATATACCACGCACCGTTTACTCTGCATAAAAGCTTACTAGCCCTAATTGGCAAAGAAGCAGACAATGCAAAACATGGTAAGCCGGCTCGTATTATTGTTAAGGTTAATTCATTAACCGAACCGAAAATCATTCAAGCACTGTATCAGGCAAGCCAAGCTGGAGTACAAATTGACTGTATCGTACGCGGTATGTGCCGCTTAGTACCGGGCATCCCTGAAGTATCCGAAAACATTCGTGTACGCAGTATTATTGGGCGTTTTTTAGAGCATACTCGGGTGTATTACTTTGAAAATAACGACGCACCTAAAATCTTTGGGGCCAGTGCTGATTGGATGGAACGCAACTTATTAAACCGCGTTGAAACTTGCTTTCCCATTGATAATGAAAAATGGGCTAAACGCATGAAAAACGACTTAGAGTCGTATCTGGCAGACAATTGCCAAAGCTGGATCTTACAACGGGATGGCACTTACATTAAATCGGAACCTAAAGAAGGGGAAGAAAAAATCAGTGCTCAGCAAATGCTGCTAGAAACTCTGGCGGTATAATTCAAATCACATAGCTGAAATTGTCGAGGACAATTTCAGCTCATTCAAATACGTCTACTTATATCTTCAAGCTAACTATACTTCGTTGAAGTATATGCTAAAAAAGTATTTTACTTTAAATACTCAAGGCGTACTAATAAGAATCACTTAGATTACCATTTTCAGGATCTCATCTTTATCACGTCTATATCTAGACCATACGAAAAGTACAAAATATGAATATTCTTTTCACAAAGAGAGATGATTGGCAAGCAACCTTGCTTAAAGCATGTAAACACTTGAATGCTAATGGGATATTTGACGATTTCAATTCTAAAAGCATGGGGCAAGTGAATTATGTATTCCCTATCGGCACTAAGGATGTCATCAAGGCCAGTGACTTTTTCGAGGATAAACATAAATACCCCTCAATTGATCTAATTCGCATCTGTGAGAATAAGCTCCAGTTTGACTTATTATTAAACAATAATGAGCTTGCGCACGTTTCGCCTTTAATCAAAAAATCGCAACGAACATTTCCCTATGTACTAAAGGAGAAAACAGGAGAGTTTGGTAATAATGTTTTTATTATTCAAAACCCTGATGAAGAGGCTCTACACCAAGATAAACTTTCGGATGATTCCTTTTTTTTACAAAAGTATATAAAAGGGGAAGATGAATATGCCCTGCATTTTTTGTTTGATGGAGAAAAATTTCGATACTTTAAAGAGGTTAAGTACGAATACGGATATGAATTTGCTATTAAAAGCCCAAAGCATGTACCAGTTCGACAGTTATGGGCTGACAACTCCCAATGGAAGGATGAAATAACCAATATTCTTAAATCCATCAAATATCGCGGGATAGGCTGTTTGAATTATAAAATAGAAGCTAATCAACTATTTATATTAGAACTGAATCCACGTATTGGCGGCAGCATGATGCCAGTTGTAAGCGAAATGATCTCAGAATTCATTCGCTTTTTTAATGAACCATAAAAATCATGTAAAACTCAAATCAAACATGCCTTCTTCAAGCAGTGCTTTTTCTCGCTCCAAATCAGAAACTGTCATAGGGTTGTTTCCTAAATGCCCTTCAGGGAAGGTCAGTTTAATCGAGTACTTAAATGCTTCAATTTTAGGTTCAACCACTTCTTCGCCACCACGACCAAAGTGCAATAATGTGGCTAGACGTAACAAAATGCACAATCTCAAAACGGTTTTGGCCCCTCGTTTACTCATTCCCTCAACATCATGAATGGGTAATTTTTTTCTGTGGCCTCGTAGGATTATTGCTAAGGTTTCTTGATTCTGTTTGGTAAAGCCCGACATGTCACAATATTGGACTAAATAACCACTGTGTTTATTATAAGACGAGTGAGCGATGGCCAAACCCACTTCGTGTAATTCAGCGGCCCAGCGCAAGTTATCGGCATTGGTCGGCTCATCAATTTTCCAACGCTTAGCCACTTGCTCATACAAACCCATGGCGGAATTTTTAACATTTTGAGCATGAGCCATATCCACCACAAAACGCGACTGCATGGCAGCGACGGTTTTTTCACGCACATCCTCATGATTTACACGACCAATTAAATCATTCAATGCACCTTCTCTTAGTGCACCATCACTGTATGTTAAATGGTCAATCCCCAGCACTTCAAATAAACCAATCAAAATAGCCAGACCCGCAGGGAATACTTGTAAACGTTGATCTTTCACACCCTGCAATTCTAATTTACTAATATGCTTATGCTGAACCAGTAACTTTTTTAAACCATGTAGCGCTTTTAAATCAATACCGTCTTCGATCAATCCGTAATTAACTAATACCCTCGCGGTTGCTCGCATGGTGCCTGAACTGCCCACAGCATTTTGCCAGCCAATACGTTTATAGGTAGTTTTAATGCTATAAACTTCACGACGAGCTGCCGCTATTGCTTGAGAAAAGTTCCATTCAGATAATTCACCATCATTAAAAAAGCGATCCGTATAAGTGACACAACCCATACCCAAACTTTCCATTTTTAAAGGGGCGAATCGTTCACCAATAATAAATTCCGTACTGCCGCCACCTATATCGATTACTAAACGTTTACCGTCATCATCGGCCAAGGTGTGGGCAACGCCTAAATACACTAAACGGGCTTCTTCGATGCCGGAAATCACTTCAATTGGAAAGCCCAACACTCCCTTGGCTTTCAGCATAAAGCCTGCACTATTAGGGGCTTGCCTTAAAGTATTAGTACCCAAGATTGTAACAAGATGAGGGTCAAGTCCTCTGAGATGCTGACCAAATCGCTCCAAACAAGCTAACGCTCTTTCTTGGGCATCTTCGGCAATACCCGTAATAGGATGAAGTCCGGCGGCTAATTGAACTTTCTCACCTCTTTGATCAATAATTTGTAACTGACCATTAATTAATCTAGCCATCACCATATGAAAGCTATTGGAGCCAAGATCCACGGCGGCAAGCACTTGCTGAGGTTGAACACTCTGTTCCATATATCATTGCGTCTTATTGAACGGGCACATGGGTATTTTCCACGCTTAGAGTGAAGATACCAGCGAAACTGAGGGAAAGCCCTTGATAATCATCATTCAAACCCCAATATACTTTGAATCATTGGCTTACGAACCCCGTTCATAGCACGAAACTGACTATTGCTTAGGCAGTATTCACTTGATCAAAGAGGTTGAAATGCTATGATTAGCTGCAATTCAACCTGCGCATTTCTGTGACATTTAACGAGTACCTATTCCCATGAGCGAAAATATTATTAGCTTAACTGACGATTCTTTCGAAACGGACGTATTACAATCAGATACCCCTGTTCTTGTTGATTACTGGGCTGAGTGGTGTGGGCCTTGTAAGATGATCGCGCCAGTATTAGAAGAAATCGCTGAAGAGTATCAAGGCAAATTGAAAGTGGCGAAGTTAAATATTGACCAAAACGAAGCAACGCCGCCTAAATTCGGTATTCGTGGTATTCCAACTCTTATGATCTTTAAAGGTGGCAACATCGAAGGTACTAAAGTTGGTGCACTATCTAAATCCCAACTAACTGCCTTCATCGACAGCACTATCTAATACCAAAATTAAGACCCAGCCATAACTGGGTCTTTTTTATTGTATGTTTTTTGTCTGGTTTCTGGACTCAAAAAATAAAAGCGACTATAGTTAGTTCAAAGCAAGTATCGAGCACCCCGCTCATCTAAATTCAAATAACGATATTTCCCTCTTTTTAATCTTCAATCAGAACTCTTAGATCTATATGAATCTTACCGAATTAAAGAAAAAGTCCGTTTCTCAACTGCTTGAAATTGCAGAAAGCATGGGTATGGAAAACGTGAGCCGCTCACGTAAACAAGACCTAATCTTCTCTATTCTTAAAACTCACGCTAAAAGTGGCGAAGACATATATGGCGATGGCGTACTAGAAATATTACAAGATGGCTTTGGTTTCCTTCGTTCAGCGGACAGCTCATACCTAGCGGGCCCTGATGATATCTACGTGAGCCCAAGCCAAATACGCCGCTTTAACATGCGTAAAGGTGATTTTCTTGCAGGTAAAATCCGCCCACCTAAAGACGGTGAACGCTACTTCGCATTATTGAAAGTGAACGAAGTAAACGGTGAGGCTCCAGAGAGATCTAAAAGTAAAATTTTATTTGAAAACTTAACGCCGCTTTTCCCAAATGAACGTTTTGTTTTAGAACAAGGTAACGGCAGTACTGAAGATTTATCTTGCCGAGTCATCGATCTAATCGCGCCAATTGGTAAAGGCCAACGTGGTTTGATTGTAGCACCGCCAAAAGCGGGTAAAACCATGCTACTGCAAACCATTGCCCAAGCCATTACCCACAACAACCCAGAGTGCGAAATGATCGTACTGTTGATTGATGAGCGCCCAGAAGAAGTAACCGAAATGCAGCGTAGTGTGCGCGGTGAAGTGGTCGCCTCTACATTTGATGAGCCGCCAGCACGTCACGTACAAGTTGCCGAAATGGTTCTAGAAAAAGCCAAGCGTTTAGTTGAACACAAACGTGATGTAGTGATTTTACTTGATTCCATCACTCGTCTTGCTCGTGCATACAACACCGTTATCCCTTCATCCGGTAAAGTATTAACTGGTGGTGTGGATGCCCACGCCCTAGAAAAACCAAAGCGTTTCTTTGGTGCTGCACGTAACGTTGAAGAAGGCGGTTCATTAACCATCATCGCCACGGCACTTGTGGATACTGGCTCTAAAATGGACGAAGTTATCTACGAAGAATTTAAAGGAACTGGTAACCAAGAGTTACACCTTGATCGTAAAGCCGCAGAGAAGCGTATTTATCCGGCCATGAATATTCGCAAGTCAGGTACTCGTCGTGAAGACCACATGATGCCTGAAGCTGAATTGCAGCGTCTATGGATTCTGCGCCGCATCATTGCAGAAATGGAAGATCTTTCTGCGATTGAGTTTATGATTGATCGCTTAAAAGGGACTAAGACGAACGAAGAGTTCTTCCTCACCATGAAAGGGTAACAACGAAAGCTAGCTGAGTTGTTATTGCTTTAAATAATCTTTTAGGTTTTACCCTAAGTAAGTCCTAAAAAAAATGTGAACGAGCAGCTACGGCTGCTTTTTCTTTTTCAGCTAAATTAAAGTAAACTGCACATCTTGCAATTATAACGTGGAAAGTGTCTTTCCCCCTTTATTTATAAGGCTTTAGTGACGTAAGCGAAGAAAAGTACAGGCATAAATTAGCGTCTTACGTCTCCCGTCTTACATCTCACATACATATATGAAATACAAAGACCTACGCGACTTCATCTCTCAACTGGAAAAACAAGGCGAACTAAAACGCATTAGCATGCCCATTGATCCAAAGTTAGAGATGACCGAAATTTGCGACCGCACATTGCGTGCTGGTGGCCCTGCCCTATTGTTTGAAAACCCAATCGGCTCAGATGTTCCCGTACTGGCTAATTTATTTGGCACCCCTAAGCGGGTTGCCATGGGCATGGGTGAATCCAGCGTAGAAGCGTTGCGTGAAGTGGGTAAACTATTAGCATTTTTAAAAGAACCCGAGCCACCAAAAGGGTTAAAAGATGCATGGTCTAAACTACCTATCTTAAAAAAAGTATTAAGCCTGAATGCCAAAGTCGTAAAAAAAGCCCCCTGCCAAGAAATCATATTGGAAGGTGACGACGTAGATTTATCTCAATTACCCATACAGCATTGCTGGCCAGGTGATGCGGCGCCTTTAGTGACTTGGCCGCTGGTGATTACCAAAGGCCCAAACAAAGATCGCCACAACCTTGGTATTTATCGCCAGCAAGTGATCGGCAAAAACAAACTGATTATGCGCTGGTTAAGTCACCGCGGAGGCGCCTTAGATTTCCGCGAATTCCAAGAACAAAATCCGGGTGAACCTTATCCAGTTTCCGTGGCATTAGGGGCTGACCCTGCCACCATTTTAGGGGCTGTTACACCCGTACCCGATACCCTATCGGAATACGCCTTTGCCGGTTTATTGCGCGATAGTCGCACCGAGGTAATCAAATCCATTGGTAATGACTTAATGGTACCTGCCAGCGCTGAATACATTTTAGAAGGGTTCATCTACCCTGATGACATGGCTGACGAAGGGCCGTTTGGGGATCACACGGGTTATTACAACGAGGTGGACCAATTCCCAGTATTTACCGTTGAGCGTATTACCCACAGAAAAGACCCAATCTACCACAGCACGTATACAGGCCGCCCACCTGATGAACCGGCTATTTTAGGGGTGGCATTAAACGAAGTTTTTGTACCTATTTTGCAAAAGCAATTTCCTGAAATTACCGACTTCTACTTACCTCCTGAAGGCTGTAGTTATCGCATGGCAATTGTAACCATTAAGAAACAATATCCGGGCCACGCTAAACGCGTCATGCTAGGGGTTTGGTCGTTTTTGCGCCAGTTTATGTACACCAAATTTGTGATTGTCACTGATGACGATGTAAACGCCCGAGATTGGAATGATGTAATTTGGGCCATCACCACCCGCATGGACCCAACTCGCGATACCACATTGATTGATAATACCCCCATCGATTATTTGGACTTTGCCTCGCCAGTTTCTGGCCTTGGCAGCAAAATGGGCCTAGATGCCACCAATAAGTGGGAAGGGGAAACCGACCGTGAATGGGGCGTGCCCATTGTCATGGACAAAGCAGTGATTGAAAAAGTCGACAGTATTTGGGATGAACTCAACATTTTGGATAATCCATCCTAAACTTAAGGGCTCCGCTGGCCAATACGGAATAAACTCTGGCCTTAATAGATGGCCTTAATAAACATTCAAGTTCAAGGCGAATTTTTAAAGATCTAATGGATTAAATCAAAAAAAATCAACACAGAAAGTGGGTTTCTAGTAAGGCCCCAGCGGGCGCGGAATGTGCAGAGTCATGCCGTATTGGCCAGAGGAGCCCATGACACACCAAATACTGATTCAACCAAAAGGGCTGGTATTTACCGCCCAAGAAAACGAAAGCATTTTGGATGCCGCCACAAAGGCGGGCATCACCATTCGTAAAAGTTGCGATAATGGCGTGTGCGAAATTTGCCGCGCTCATTTGATTGCAGGGGTTGTCAACACACCTCAAGGCAAACGCAACGCGGATCATCCCGATGCAAACCCATTACTTTGCTGCGTATCAAAACCCTGCAGCGACCTAATATTGGAGCTAGACAAGGTGCTAGGACCTGGCGAAATTGCCCTGCAACACGTTGCATTTCAAATAAAAGACATCACCCCATTAAACGAAGAGGTTTATCAGGTGGACTTATTAGCCCCAGCAGGCAAGCCTATTAGCTACCATGCCGGGCAATATCTTGAACTCTTAATCGACGGCGGCGAATACCCTTTCACCATCGCCAGTGCGCCTAATGATCGCCACATAGAGCTTCACATTGGTGTCAGCAGTGACAACCAATCTAGCCAAACCATCATCGAGCATTTAAAAAACGAACCCACTGTGCGCGCACGTTTGCCTAAAGGGGATGTATGGTTAAAAACAGAAGCCGACCAATTCAATCTTCATGATCCATTGGTATTTATAGTGGCGGGCACAGGCTTCGCTCAAGCCAAAGCCATGATTGAAGAACAGCTCAAACATCAACACAGTGCTATTTATTTATACTGGATCAACAAAGAAGAGTCTGGGTTTTACTCAACATTGGCACACACTTGGGCCGAACAAGGTTTGATCCATTACCAAGCCATTTGCCAAGACGAAGCCGTTGAAGACGCCATCACTAATGAACTCACTACGTTAAAAAACATAAAAGCAGTGGCCTGCGGCGGCCCTAATTTTGTGTACAGCGTATTAACGGGTTTAGAGAAACACGGTTTTAAGCAGACTCAAATGCTAAGTGATGTATTTGCTTATGCTCCAAGGCCGGAATAGTCGCTATTAACCGCAGGTGAACCCATAGTTGCCGCCAATATGAATCTAATTAAAATCGTTATGCTTTGGCGGCCAGTTTGAACGCCAAATTGGGGAAAAACCGCTTAATCTTCAAAGCCAACATGGATTTGCCTTCGCCCACCGCTATTTCCTTTCTGCCTTTATTCATTTGACGAACAATAATCCCAGCGCATTTGTTCACATCCATGCCGTTGGCGATGTCATCATCGTCAATACCAAAACTCTTGCCACTGCCTGTCACCGCATTTTTAGATACATCGGTTTTAATGAACCCTGGGGTAATGGTGCTCACCTGTATTCCGTACTGAGCCACCTCAACACGCAAGGCATCAAAAAAGCCCATCACCGCATGTTTAGCCGCACAATAACCGGTACGCAGTTTAACACCCACTTTACCTGCCACGCTGGAAGTCACTGCAATGTGGCCAGAACCCTGCTTCACCATAATCGGCAGTACCTGTTTAGTCAGGGCAATTTGCCCTAGCACATCCACATCTAATAAGGTTTTATAAACAGAAAGATCGGTATCCAAACATAAAGAACGCTGAGAAATACCCGCGTTATTGATCAATACATCAATGGTTTTGAAATGAGCCGTCACCGCAAATACTTTTTCCGCCATTGAGTCATGCTCTGTCACATCCATCGGCAGTACAAGCACATCCGCATCGGATAAACCCAACTTTAAGCAAACCCCTTTTACACGCTGTAACTCCGCTTCACGACGAGCAGAAAGCACTAACTGATGACCTTGTTTTGAGTATTCTTTAGCGAGAGCTTCGCCAATACCGGAGGAGGCTCCGGTGATCCAGACAACTGACATAGAGAACCTGTTTGATTTTATTATTTTTAGTACGCCCAGAGTGCCACGATAGCCACATTCAAAGCAAGGCTGTAAATAGTAACCGCATACCCTGAATTCAGTCTTATGAAAGTTTTCACCTATGATTAATACCTGTTTGATTTTATTATTTTTAGTACGCCCAGAGTGCCACGATAGCCACATTCAAAGCAAGGCTGTAAATAGTAACCGCATACCCTGAATTCAGTCTTATGAAAGTTTTCACCTATGATTAATAGATGTTGAGTTAAGTTAGCCCAGTATGATTACTAGTAACATATCCAAAGCAATCGCACGCTATTATGTACGCCTCAAACTTGAAGAAATGGCGCGTCTTGCTTACAAGAAAGGCGATATGGAAAGCTATAAGAAATATCAGGTGCTGCTGAAAAAACTAACTGAAAAATAAATGAACAACTGGCAAGAAAAAACCATCTCATGTAACTGCTTTTGAGAAGTTCTGGATGGTTCCTTACTGGAGTGAAAGCCGGAATCTATTTCGTTAAAAGCTTACCAGAGTGATAGGTTACGGCCTCGCTTCGCTCGACCTAACACCATCCTACAGTTGAAGATCACGTCGAACCTTTAAGAACAAAAGACAAAACGGATACTTCAGACGCGTCTTACGTCTCCCATTTTACATCTCACGTATTAGAAAGATTGTGTCGAAGCGCGGTGGTTCTCATCCGTCCACTGGGCAAAGAATTTAATTTAAGGTGTTCTAAAACGAAAAATCCCCGCTAGAAGCGAGGATTTAAAATTAGGATGGTGCCCAGAGGCGGAATCGAACCACCGACACGAGGATTTTCAATCCTCTGCTCTACCGACTGAGCTATCTGGGCATATCAACTAAAGGCCTTGGCCTCGTTGAGGTGGCGTATTAAACCTGTATTCAGGATAAGTGTCAACCCTATAAACTATAAAAATTCGCTTAGTTTTCAGCCACTTAATCTTTGTCTTCCTCTTTATAGCCTTCTGCTTGGTCCACTTCTTCGCCAGCAAAGAACTTGGCCATTTGCCCTTGTAAGTATTTGCGGCTGGTCATGTCCATCATATTTAGGTGTTGCTCGTTGATTATGCGTGTTTGGTGCTCTAACCAGTCAAGCCATGCTTGTTTGCTGACATGATCGTATACATCCTGCCCTTTTGGGCCGGGAAACGGCGGCTTTTCTAATCCTTCGAGTTCTTTGTTAAAACGACGGCAATAAACGGTGCGACTCATAAACTTTCCAATAATTTTTTCACGGGGGCAGCTAAACCCACACTGGCTGGCTGCGCAAGGTTATACCAAAGCGTAGGAGATTGGGCTACCTGATCAATTTTTGCGTTTAGCTTCACCTTTATAGGGTGAATATCCAAATGATAGTGACTAAAAGTATGGCGGAATACGTCACTATGCTCCACTCCATTAATGTCTTGCTGTATTAGTAGTGGATGATCAAATAGTTCGTCATCAAGAGACTGCTGCGGAAATATCCACAACCCTCCCCAAATACCACTACTGGGTTGCTGTTGCAGTAGTACATCTTGTTCATGTTGTAACATTAACAGCCTGACGCTTTTAATAGGCTTTTCTTTTTTAGGTTTGCTGTGAGGAAAGTCTTTTACTCGACCTAAAGCATAGGCTTCACATTGAGTCACTAAAGGACAGATTTGGCATTTAGGTTTACTGCGCGTACATAAAGTAGCCCCTAAATCCATCATGGCTTGGGTGTAGTCCCCGGTTCGCTTTGCAGGTGTATACCGTTCTGCAATCTCCCACATACTGTCGGCCACTTTTTTGTTTCCAGGCCAGCCTTCAATGGCATGAAAGCGGCTCAAAACTCGCTTTACGTTGCCGTCTAAAATGGCGGCATGTTTTCCCATACTAATGCTGGCAATGGCTCCTGCCGTGCTGCGGCCAATTCCTGATAGGCTTTCTAGTGCTTCAACGGTTTGAGGAAATTCACCGCCATATTGCTCTACCACTGTTTGCGCACATTTGTGTAAATTGCGTGCACGGGCGTAGTAGCCTAACCCTGTCCAGTGATGCAACACTTCGTCTGTACTGGCATTTGCTAAGTCTTGAACCGTAGGAAACGACGCCATAAAGCGCTGGTAGTAAGGAATCACAGTAACCACTTGGGTTTGCTGCAACATGATTTCAGACACCCACACACGGTAAGGGGTTTTGGTGCTTTGCCAAGGTAAATCGTGACGACCGTGCTGGTCAAACCAACTTAATACGGCTTTGGAAAAATCCGATGAGCTCATGAAAAGGCTTACTAACTACAAAGACAGCAAGCCTACCTCAATAGGTCTTTGGATGTAAGACTCTAACTCGGCTGATGGCATTGGGCGGGCAATCAAATAACCTTGTCCATATTCACAGCGGTTAGCACGCAGAAAGTCGATTTGTTCTTTGGTTTCGATGCCTTCTGCAACGACTCGCAGATTCAATTTATGCGCCATGGCGATAACCGCTGCGGTAATTTCCATATCACTCACATCGTTTGGAATGTCCATTACAAATGAACGGTCTACTTTTAATACATCAATAGGGAAACGTTTCAAATAACTTAATGAAGAATAGCCTGTACCAAAGTCATCAATGGCAATTGATATGCCCATTTCTTTTACTTTACGCATGGTGAAAATAGCGTTTTCCACATGATCCATTAAAGTACTTTCAGTTATTTCTAGCTCAATGTTCTCCACCGGAAACCCTGTCATTTCAATGGTATCAACAAGGTCGTTAATTAAGTTTGGATCACTAAACTGCCTTGCTGATAAATTCACCGCCACTTTTGCGTTCTCTGGCCAAATGCCAATATCCATCAAATGTTTAACTTGCAGTAAACTCTTACGGAAAACAAATTTACCAATTGGAATAATCAGTCCGCTTTCTTCTGCCACAGGAATAAACCGATCAGGCGGGATCATGTCTTTGCCTTTAGGCTTCCAGCGTAGCAGTGCCTCCACGCCAATAAACTTGTAACTGAGTAAGTCTATTTTAGGCTGATAATAGACTACAAATTCTTCATCATTATTGACCGCATGACGTAAATCTTTTTCGATTTCTAAGTAGCCCATCATTTCATTATTCATATCTTCAGAGAAGAATTGGAAATTATTACGGCCCATGGCTTTTGCTCTATACATGGCCATATCCGCGTTACGCATGAGCTTATTAGCATCACTAGCATCGGTAGGGGCCATGGTAATACCAATACTCACTGTATTAATAATTGGTTGGTTTTTAAGGGTGATAGGCTGGCTCAAGGCTTTGAGGACCTTATCTGCTATATGGCGTACGCCATGAGTGGAGTCCACATCGCTTAATAATACGGTGAACTCATCTCCACCGATGCGACTGACCGTATCGGTTTCACGTACATTTTCACGTAGACGATTGGCTGTTTCTACCAACAGTTGATCACCTGCATCATGCCCCAAGCTATCATTAATTCGTTTAAACTGATCAAGGTCTAAAAATAGTAACGCTACAAAAGTACGCCTGCGCTTACTTTCAGCAACGGCTTTAATTAAACGGTCTTGAAATAATCGACGATTAGAAAGGCCCGTTAGCGGGTCATAGAATGCAAGGTTTTCCATTTGAAGCTGTGCATTTTTTAAGTCTGTAATGTCGCTGATTGCCCCCATGTAACCATAAACATCTCCCTTGCCATCGTGTAATACGCTGGCTTCTATAATGGTCCATGTTATTTCCCCGTGTTTTTCAAAGCCGACCTCTACAACAAACTCTTGATGGCTTTGAATCAATGCACTCCAAGCTTTTAAGGTACGGCGGCGATCTTCCGAACGAATGCGGCTCAACCAATATTCTAAACTGGTCAGCGACTCGTTAATCCCAGTGATTTCAATCCAACGGCTATTTACATAGGTAATTTGATGCTTTAAATCTATTTGGAAAATCCCCACTGGGGATAGGGTAGCTAGCTGCCTAAATTTCTCTTCGCTTGAATAGAGTCGGGCGGTTTCGGTTTCAATTTTATTCAACATGCCATTAAATACATCAGCCATGTCACCTATTTCGTCTTTTACTTCTTTTTCAGCGCGCAGACTATAGTCTTGCTGTTCAGTGATGTCCCGTGCTGTTTTAGTGATCTTTTGAATGGGTTTAAGCAACAAGTACTGTAAATATTTAGCCAGTATCATAGACAGCAACACCACGCCCATAATTACCAAGGCGATAAATACGAGTTGTTGCTGCCAGCGTTTATTCAGGCTTTCTAAACTTAGGCTCATATAGAGTGTGCCCACAGACAACCCATCTAATTCAATTGGCTCAAATATTTCGACCGTTTCTCCCAAATTTAACGCTGATTCCATAGGATTTTCAGGGCATGGCTTTTGATCCAAATGAGTAAAATGATGTACAGCAAACACTTGCTGACCGCTGTCATAAATACAAGCCATTAATACATTGGAGTTTTCCCCTAAGGCTTTGAGGTTTGACTGGGCTTGCCTAGCATCACCAAAAATTAGCGCCGCCGTACTACGGTTAGCGATAATACCTGCAAGGATACTCATGTCTTCAGTGATGCCTTTGATTTCTTGCACTCGATCGTAGCGCACTAAGGCAAAACTGCTGACCAATATTGCTAATACGGCGGTAATCACAATACTGCCAATAAGCTTGGTTTTTAAGTGTAAGGAGGGAAACCATTTCATTGCTGGTCTCCTGTTTTCACTTTACTCGCAACTTCAAGTAAGTTTGCCGCAAAAGACAAGCCCGATTGCTTTGCTAAACCAATATTTATATGCAATCGCACCCTTTGGTTTTCCAGTACAAACGCCACCATGGCTTTATCAATATGCTCGGCATCATCGGCAACCGTAAGCACAGCATGCTTACTCAACCACTGTTGAAATGCACTGGAATTTATTTTAGAAGGATTGGTAAGGATCAATAAATGACAATCAGCAGATTTCTCATAACTTGAGACAGATAACAAGCGAATGGGCTTATTAAATACGGTTCGCGCCTCCATTTTCTGTAAATTACCGCCATAAGTATTCTCGCCCAATATGCATAAGTTGAAATAATCACTTTGCTTTTTTTGCTCGGGCCAAAATACAAATTTACTTATTTGGTATAAATAAGCGGATTTGATTTGATATGTATTAAGCTCGCTGAACGCGTTACTGGATCCAAAAGTGAGACATCCAGTCGCCACAATAGCCAAGCATATATGACGCCAATACTTGGCCATATAAGATATGTTCCAAAAGCCTGTAAACAACAAAGGTAAAAGCCCTCTTATCCTTTGAGATTAGGCTGTAATCTATTTCAAATCAAACTACAGGCCTTATATAACCTGTAGTTATGAGAATCGAATAGTAAAAGGGTTAAAGCTCCACTGCGTTCAATTGAGCGATGGTGGCATCAATGCCATCACGAGCAATTTGATCGTTAAATTGGGCGCGATAAGTACGAATTAAACCCAAACCTGCGATGGTGGCATCATATACTAACCACTGGGTAGGGGATTTTTGATATAAACGATACTGTAAATTCACAGGAGAACCACCTGCCACATGAATATATGAAGTAACAATGGCTTTGTCTTTCGTTTTATTAAAACGAGTATCGCCGTATGTCACATCTTGGCCCGTATACGCTTTAAATGCGCCAGCATAAGTTTTAACTAATAAACGCTTAAAACCTTCTGTAAACTTCACTTTTTGTTCGTCGTTAATGCTACTCCAGTGCTGCCCCAATGCCAATTTAGACATACGCTCTTGATCAATAATCGGCAACATGTGGCTTTCTACTAAGTTAAGTAAAAACTCAGGACCTTGCTCTAACTTGGGTTTATTCTCAAGAATTTCAGACAGAACCACATCCGATACCGATTTAACCACCGATTTTGGATTAGTATCTTGTGCTTGAGCAGGTAAAACCAACGCAAGTAATAAACTCATTGTACTTAAAAAACGAAACATCTTGTTCTCCGTAAACTTTTGCTTTTCATTCTAGACCCCTACACTAACGGCACACAGTATTAGGTAATCAAATTATTGTTGCATATTTAAGACAATACTAATGGGCAATATAGCGCCAACCCTGTTCATATTGTACAAATCCCAGCTCATATAACCCCGATAAGCCATTATCAGGGTCTTTCACATATAGATCATATGCATTCTCTTTAGCCCACTGACACAAACGAACCATCAATTGCTTCGCGACTCCGCGCTCTCGGGTAATACTGCGTACACACAACTTATCAACTCTATATAAATATGTGTGTGCTGAGCCCTCCGGTTGCTTTATTAACCACGCAGCACACACCACTTTGTCATTAAAGCGCCCCATAGCCAGTTTACAATCTTGGCTAAGACAGTTTAAAGCCCACTGCGCATTTAATGGCTGGCCAATTTCATCCTGCCAGCCCTTAGGAGCATCATGGTAAAGTTTATCTAAGTCGATTATGTCTTGTTCACTTGGCTGAGCCAGCCAATCTAAATAAATAGGCAAGGTATTGAAATATCCGTATTCGAGTGAATTTGGGCGCCATTTTAGCCATGATTTACCTATTAGGCTACGTTAATCCTCTGGCTTTGGCATATTGAAACCCTAACCACACCCAATGGTTTAAGGTATACTGTATTTTTTTTTCACCATTGGATTTTGACCATGGCTCAGCGTACGGCGTCGGTAGAGCGCAATACCTCAGAAACCAAAATTAAAGTGTCCATCAACTTAGATGGCACAGGTAAAGCGCAATTTGATACTGGTATGTCGTTCCTAGAACACATGCTTGACCAAATTGCCCGTCACGGCATGATCGACCTAGACATCCTATGTAAAGGCGACAACCACATTGACGATCACCACAGCGCAGAAGATACAGGCATCACTTTAGGCCAAGCCTTCGCCCAAGCAGTTGGGGACAAAAAAGGCATTCGCCGTTATGGTCATGCTTATGTGCCATTAGATGAAGCTCTTAGCCGTGTGGTTATCGACTTTTCTGGCCGCCCCGGATTGGAATACAAAATTCCATTTACTCGTGGCAGTATTGGTGGCTTTGATACCGAACTGTTTTACGAGTTTTTCCAAGGATTTGTAAATCATGCCGGTGTAACGCTACACATCGACAACCTAAAAGGCCATAACGCGCATCACCAAGCCGAAACCGTATTTAAAGCGTTTGGTCGTGCATTACGCATGGCTTTAGAAGTAGACCCAAGAATGGAAGGTATTATTCCTTCTACTAAAGGTTCGCTTTAACGGGAGACGGGAGACGGGAGACGGGAGACGCAGCTAAAGTTTTCGTTTCGTTTTAGTCAACAGCGTAACCTTAATTTTGTCATTCCGGTTTCGAAGTACGAGCAAACCGGAATCCATTTTTAACTCCTAACACAATACATATTTCCGTAGGATGGGTTAGATTGAGCGAAGCGAAATCGTAACCCATCAAAAAACTTCGAATTAAATCAGCTTTTAATTTTAACTCAAACACAAAAGCTGAACTGAACGTCGCTAAGGCAAAAAAATAGAGCAACTACCAAGTGCTTAAGCACATGAAAGTTGTGAGAAATTTTATAATGCCGTATTAGCAAGACTCAGAAAGCGAGATATCTAATATGAGTAGAATATGTGCCGTCATTGACTACGGCATGGGTAACCTACACAGTGCCTCAAAAGCGCTAGAACACGTAAGCGACCACAACACCCAAGTACTTGTTACCTCTGATCCCGATCAAATTCGCCGTGCCGACCATGTGGTATTGCCCGGTGTTGGAGCCATGCGTGACTGCATGAGCGAAATTCTACGATTAGGAGTCGATCAAGTGGTCGCCGAAGTGGCAAAAACTAAGCCACTGCTCGGTATTTGTGTTGGTATGCAAGCCATGATGCATCACAGTGAAGAGAACGGCGGCGTAGAATGTTTAAAATACTTCCCCGGCAACGTGCAATTCTTTGGCGACAACTTGATTGAAACCCAAGGCACTCAACAGGGCGAAAAGTTAAAAGTTCCACACATGGGCTGGAATCAAGTATCCCAAGTTGCTCACCCAATGTGGCATAACATTGAAGACAACAGTCGTTTTTATTTTGTACACAGCTATTTTGTCACCGCAGAAAGCGAAGCGCATATCAAAGGCCGCGGTCACTATGGCAAAGATTTTGTCGCCGCTATTGGCCAAGACAATGTGTTTGCAGTGCAGTTTCACCCAGAAAAAAGCCATACCGCTGGTTTGCAGTTATTAGAGAATTTTTTGAACTGGGATGGGCAAGCGTAAACGGGAGACGGGAGACGGGAGACGGGAGACGGGAGACGCAGCTAAAGATTTCGCTTCGTTCAAGTCAAAACCTTTTCTTTGGTCATTCCGTCTTCGAAATGAAATTTCCCGTAGGATGGGTTAGGTTGAGCGAAGCGAAATCGTAACCCATCAAACATGAATAATTTAAGATGAGTTAGGCTCGCGCTAACCCATCCTACACAATTAAATAATCAGAACCATAAGCTGAACTGACCGCAGCTAAGACAAGGCAAAAAATTTAGAACAACCGCAGTGTGCTCGAGCACATGAGGATTGTGATAAATTTTTTAACGCCGTATTAGCAAGGCTCAGAAAGCGAGATACGAGCAAAACCTCATGGGATTAGCAAAAAGAATCATACCCTGCCTAGACGTCGAAGACGGCCGCGTGGTTAAAGGGGTGCAATTTGTCGACATTCGCGACGCTGGCGACCCTGTTGAAGTGGCCAAACGCTACGACGAACAAGGTGCCGATGAAATCACCTTCTTGGATATTACCGCCTCTCATGAAGGCCGTGACACCACCATTCATATGGTACAGGCCATTGCCGAACAGGTCTTTATTCCCCTTACTGTGGGCGGAGGTATTCGCGCCATTGAAGACATTCGCAACATGCTTAATGCCGGAGCCGATAAAGTCTCCATTAACAGTGCTGCAATTACCAACCCAGACTTTGTGCGCGAAGCCGCTGAGAAGTTTGGTAGCCAATGCATTGTTATTGCCATAGACGCAAAAAAAGTCAGCAGCGAAGGTGAGCCAAATAAATGGGAAATATTCACCCACGGCGGGCGCAAACCCACTGGCATCGACGCCATTGAGTGGGCAGTAAAAATGACTGACCACGGCGCTGGTGAAGTCCTTTTAACATCCATGGATAAAGACGGCGTTAAAACCGGTTTTGACATTGAATTAACACGGGCTATTTCAGAAGCGGTAAATGTGCCTGTCATTGCTTCAGGTGGTGTGGGTAACTTGCAACATTTAGCTGATGGCGTGACCCAAGGCAAAGCGGATGCTGTTTTAGCGGCTAGTATTTTTCACTTTGGTGAACATACTGTGCAAGAAGCGAAAGAGCATATGCAGGATCAAGGAATTGAGGTCAGGCTTTAACGGGAGACGGGAGACGGGAGACGGGAGACGGGAGACGGGAGACGGGAGACGGGAGACGGGAGACGCAGCTAGCGTTCTCGCGACATCAAAGTCAAAATGCTTTTCAACTCGATAAGCCAAATTTCTGTCAAACATCCTGCAAACTCAAAGCTGTACTGAGTGAAGTTTAGGCAAGGCACTTTTTTATTTTTCTGAGGCGCATAGCTCGCCTATGTAACGAAGAAAAATAAAAAATTAACGCAGCATAAACGAACCTCAGTAAGCGCCCCCTATCTACAAAGCTTTGACTAACTTACGCACCGGCGCCACATGTCGCCGCGAAATCGGCACCAGTTCATCATATCCAGTTAAACGTAGGGAAAAACTAGCGTCATCGTTTTTTTCAAATCCACTGATTGCTGTCTTGCGCACAAGTGAATTACGATGCACTCGTATAAAGTCGTCCGCAAACTCTTCTTCTAAGTCCTTCAATGGCTCGTCTATTAGTAATTCACCATCTTTGTGAATCACCGATATATACTTCTGTTCGGCTTTAAATAATAAAATGTGCTCTATAGGAATTAACTGTAATCCTTGATGGGTTTTAGCACTAATATGTGTACGACGTTCACTGGTATTTAAGGCAACCGCTTGTACTTTGTTTATTTTTTTAAGCTTAGAAAACACTGTTACTAAATCGTCTTGCCTGACTGGCTTTAGCAAGTAACCACCTGCCTGAACATTAAATGCTTCAAGCGCATATTCGTCATAGGCTGTACAAAATATAATGGCTGGAGGTGTTTCAATTTGTGAAATATGCCGAGCCGCTTCTAAACCATCCATAACCGGCATTTGAATATCTAAAAGCACCACATCGGGCAAGTATTTTTCAACGGCTTCAATGGCTTGTACTCCATTACTCACCGAGGCAATCACCTCACCTAATTGTGCTTTTTCGATAAACCGCGCTAGGCGACTGCGAGCAAGGTCTTCATCATCGACGATCAAAATTTTCATGATTCACTTGGCACTGTTTGTTGATAACTAAGGTGAATTGTAAAGCGTTCTTCCGTTTGTTCCGTATCCACCCTCGCGTCATGACCATATAAAGCCTGTAAGCGGTGGGTGATATTATCTAAGGCCATTTGATTACCCTTTTCATTGAGCTGGTGTGTATTCAAACAAACTGGATTACTCACATAAATATGTAATCTATTTTGTAGCGCCTTAATTTCAATACTCACTTCTCCCCCATGCTCGCTAGGGGCTATACCATGATAAATAGCGTTTTCAATAACCGGTTGCAGTGTTAATAATGGAATACTGGCCTGTAGGCTTGTATGCACTTGCCAATCCACTGAAAGTCGCTGACCTAAACGTAATTGCTCTATATTGATGTACTTTTTACACAGCTCAATTTCTTGGTGTAGTGAGGTTTCAGTGCCGGCCATTTTTAAACTAGCTCGAAATAATTCACTTAAATCCTCAACCGCTTGTTCAGCCTTGTCTGGGTTCGCATGAATTAAGCTAGCAATAATATTCATACTATTAAATAAAAAATGTGGGCGAATTCGGCTTTGCAGAGCCTGAACTCTAGATTGCAACTCGCTACGGGCATGCAATCGGTTTTGCATTTGCACATAAAAGTAATGTAGCAGTAACGCACCTAAAATGGCACTGACTAGCTGATTACGAATAATCCAATCCCAACCATAGTCCTCTAACATGACATAATTCAACACATATAGAGTTAATGTGCTCATCAAAAAATTTACGAGCTGTATCAGTACAAAACTCAAAAATGTGAGCTGATTTAAGGTCAACGGTGGTAATAACAAACGTAAGCGACATAAGCTAGCAGCGGATAACAACCCCACCCACTGCACATAAAACGACAATAAACCAAAGCTATCCCAACTGAAGTACTGCACCCCGCTGGTCAGCAAAATCAGTACAATCACTAATGCTTCACTAAATAGCACCAACCAAAGCAGTGAGCGTACCTGACACAGATCAGGTATCAGCTCCTTCGCATCAATCGCTTGCATTGTGGGGTTAAACGCCATGAATGAATCCTTTTATAATGGTCAAAGTCTTACCCATTCTGGCCCTAGGCTCAAGGCAAATTCGTCAAGTGGCCACATTTATAGATAAGTGGTGATTTGTCTCTGTGCGCAGTGAAGAAATTACGCATATCCTGTATAATACGCGCAATTTTTATCCGATTAGTGATCAGCCTAAGCTGAAATAAAGTGAGAGCACTATGAGCCAACCAACCAACTCCGCATGGGGTGGCCGTTTTTCTGAAGCCACCGACGCCTTTGTTCAACGTTTCACCGCGTCTGTTGAATTTGATCAACGCATGTACGCCCAAGACATCCAAGGCTCCATTGCTCATGCCACCATGTTGGCTAAAGTAGGCGTATTAACCGATGCCGAGCGTGACGACATCATCAAAGGTTTAGGTGAAATCAAAGCCGACATCGAAGCAGGTAACTTTGAATGGAGCATCGCTCTTGAAGATGTTCACATGAACATCGAAGCTGCATTAACCGCCAAAATTGGCATTACAGGTAAAAAACTACACACCGGTCGCTCACGTAATGACCAAGTGGCCACTGATATTCGTCTTTACCTACGTGATGAAATTGACCACATGAGCGCTGAAATCACGCGCTTACAAACTGGCCTAATTGAATTGGCCACTAAAGAAGCCGATACCATCATGCCGGGTTTCACTCACTTACAGACCGCGCAACCTGTTACCTTTGGCCATCACCTACTGGCTTGGAACGAAATGCTAGAACGCGACTTTGCGCGCCTGCAAGACTGTCGTAAACGCACTAACGTCATGCCATTAGGTGCCGCCGCACTTGCAGGTACCACTTACCCAATCGACCGCGCTATGACAGCCGAACTATTAGGTTTTGATGCACCAACCGAAAACAGTTTGGATAGTGTTTCCGACCGAGATTTCGCCATCGAATTCACTGCCGCTTGTGCCACCATCATGATGCACCTAAGCCGCTTTAGTGAAGAATTAGTACTTTGGGCCAGCGCCCAGTTTAACTTCATTGATTTACCAGACCGTTTTTGTACTGGCTCGTCCATCATGCCGCAGAAGAAAAACCCTGACGTACCTGAATTAGTACGTGGTAAAGCAGGCCGTATTTTTGGCCATTTGATTGGTTTATTAACCTTAATGAAGTCCCAGCCTTTGGCTTATAACAAAGACAATCAAGAAGACAAAGAACCATTATTCGATACCATCGACAACGTGGGCGGCAGCTTACGTGCTTTTGCTGACATGATGCCGTTTGTAGTTTCTAAAAAAGAAGTCATGCGCGAAGCGGCACTACGTGGTTTCTCAACGGCCACCGATTTAGCCGACTACCTAGTGCGTAAAGGGGTTGCCTTCCGTGATTCCCACGAGATTGTAGGCAGCGCTGTGGGTTATGGCGTAAAAACTGGAAAAGATTTAGGTGAGATGTCACTTGAAGAATTACAACAGTTTGGCGACATGATTACCGACGACGTATTTGAAGTACTGACTCTTGAAGGTTCTGTTTCTGCCCGTGATCATTTAGGGGGGACAGCACCGAATCAAGTACGTGCAGCGGCGAAGCGTGCGGCGGAGAAGATTGCGAAGCGCTAGATGCTAGATGCTAGATGCTAGATGCTAGATGCTAGAATAGAAAACCGCTTTGTCTTGAAAGAGAAAGCGGTTTTTTATTAGTGATTTATAAAAATCTTGTTAACCTGATAAACAATATGATTAATAATCCATTCAAGGAAGACAATGAAATCAATTAACATATTCCTACTTCTTGTATTATTTTCTACTTCAAGCTATTCAGCAGAAAATACGAATTCTAACAAGCAAGCAGAACATGCAAGTAAACTTTTCTTTTCCGTTTGCGTTCCATCAAAAGGTAATGCTCAAAATATCCCAACAGCAGTAAAGCCTTTCAACATGCAATTTATGAACGCAAGAGCGACCCAACATTTTGTCGGTTCTTCGACAGCTTCAGCTTGGCTTCAGCATAAATATGATGGCAGTTATATAGTTAGTTCGGACAAGGGTGTTTGTACCGTAATGTCTCGGTTTAATGATAAAGAACATCTATTATCACTTGTGAATGATTTTTTACCTAATGGCGAAGGTGGTTACACCACAAAAAAAGTAGATACAAAAAATAGTGGTTACCTAACAACTGTATCATATTTAATTACTGCTAAAGACGGCACAAACTATCGAGTTGTAGTTAGTTCATCAGACCAGCCAAAAATTAAATTGCAGGGCATGATCTCATATCAGCGTGTGAATCATTAACAACAAACTAACGCGTAGAGAGTAGACCTATTTACTAATGATTACCCCACTAAAAAGCCCCTATAATTGCTAAATCATAGGGGCTTTTTAAGAAGAGTTACGATAACTTTAGTGCGTCTTACGTCTCACATCTTCCGTCCTACGGCAGCTCTAACACGCCATCCATTTCCACTTCCGCAGCTTTGGGTAATGCTGAAATTTGCACCGCCGCGCGAGCGGGATAAGGCTGCTCAAAATATTCAGCCATGATGGCATTTACTTTAGCGAAGTTACCTAAATCAGTTAGGAAGATGTTTAACTTAGCGATGTCTTGTAGCGAACCGCCAGCGGCTTCACATACTGCTGTTAAGTTATCAAATACACGACGTACGTTGTCTTCAAAGGTGCCGCCAACCATTTCCATGGTTTCAGGTACTAATGGGATTTGCCCAGAAAGATAAACGGTTTTGCCCACTTTTACAGCTTGCGAATAAGTACCAATAGCTTGCGGGGCTTTATCTGTGTTGATGATTTCTTTCATGATTTTCTCTGTTTTTTAAAATTATAAGGTGTACTAAAGAAGTTACGAGAGCGTTATGAGCAAAACTTAGACAAGGCAAAAATTATTTTTTATAAGGCGCATAGATAAACTATGTAACGAATAAAAAATAATTTTTAACGACGTATAAGTGAGCGCAATAGCTCTTATTAATTAAGCGGAATTTTTAAGACGAGTAATCTTACTCACCCCAGTATTCTTACGCAATTTACGGATAACCTGCGCTAAATGAACCCTGTCGTGAACACCTATACGCAACGTCACCACACTGAGTTTTGCGTCTTTATCGTCAACCGTAATTTGTTCCAGATTACCATCCGCCCATGACACAGCAGACGCCAATTGCGCAACCAAACCGCGAGTGTTTTCTACCCAAGCACGCAAGGTAACGGAGAAGTCTTCTTTAATTCCGTCATCCCAGTTAAGCGGTATGCACTTGTCAGTTTGATCAATCAACTCCAGCATGTTTTTACAAGTATTGGTATGTACCACCAGCCCACGACCAGAGGTGGAGAAACCAACGATTTGATCACCTGGAATTGGGCTACAGCATTTTGCGTAACTGACCACTCCCCCTTCTTTGCCATTGATACTAAATACACCTTGGCTATTGATGGAGCTTACGCCGTCTTCTTTGCCTAATACAAATACCGCCAAGCGACGGGCAATGGCTTGTGGTGCTCTGGCACCTAAACCAATATCTTCAAATAGGCTATCGAGCTGCTTAACGTTAAACTCTTTTGTTAAATGCTCTAAATGAATGGCATCAATCTCATCTAAATTCAGATGGAACATGCTTAACGCACTTGATAGTAAGCGACGACCAAGACTCACCGACTCATCTTGTTTTTGGTTTTTCAAATAGTGCCTTATATTACTGCGCGCTTTTGACGTCACCACGAAGTTTAACCACGATGGGTTAGGGGATGCCCCCGGTGCGGTAATGATTTCAACACTTTGACCACTGGAAAGTTTGGTACTTAGAGGCGCAAGTTGATGATCAATACGACACCCCACACAAGAGTTGCCCACATCGGTATGCACGCTGTAAGCAAAATCTACCACAGTACTGTCTTTGGGCATTTCGACAATGCGGCCTTTTGGCGTGAAGATATAAATATCATCTGGGAATAAATCCACTTTCACGCTTTCAATAAATTCTTGTGGGTTACCTGCACGTTGTTGCAGCTCTAATAAACCTTGTACCCACTGACGTGCGCGCTGACTGCCTTTTAGTTGATTATCCCCTTCGTCATCTTTGTAAAGCCAATGGGCTGCGATGCCGTTATGGGCCATGGCTTCCATTTCTTCGGTGCGAATTTGAATTTCAATGTGCACCCCGCCTAACCCAACAACCGCTGTATGCAGAGATTGATATCCGTTGGCTTTGGGAATGGCGATGTAATCTTTAAATCGGCCCGGTACGGGTTTGTATTGGTTATGGATAAAACCCAGTGCCCGATAGCAGCTGTCAACGTTATCCACAATGATGCGGAAACCGTAAACATCCATAATTTGTTTGAAGGATTTTTTTTGTTCCTTCATTTTGCGATAAATACTGTATAGGTGTTTTTCACGTCCTATCACGCGGGCTTTTAGGCCTTCTTCTTTTAAACGCTTTTTAATGGACTGACTGATTTTATCCACTAACTCGCTGCGATTCCCACGAGCTGCTTTTACCGCTTTGCGAATCATGTTGCTGCGCATAGGGTGTTTAGCGTTAAAGCATAAGTCTTCTAACTCAATACGAATGTTACTGATGCCCAGACGATTGGCGATAGGGGCATAGATTTCGAGGGTTTCGCGGGCGATACGGCGTTTTTTCTCTGGGGGCATGGAATCCAGAGTGCGCATATTGTGCAGACGGTCGGCAAGTTTAACCAGAATAACTCGAATATCACGGGCCATGGCCATGGCCATTTTTTGAAAGTTACCCGCTTGTTTTTCTTCTTGGCTTTCAAACTTAATGTGAGTCAGTTTACTCACACCATCAACCAACTCCGAAACGGTTTCGCCGAACTGTTGCTCAAGGGCTTCTTTAGGTACGGCGGTATCTTCAATCACGTCGTGCAGCATGGCAGCCATCAGGCTTTGTGGGTCCATGTGCATTTCAGAAAGGATATTGGCCACTGCCAGTGGATGGACAATATATGGATCACCACTACGACGATACTGGCCCTCATGGGCTTGTTCGGCATAATAGTAAGCGCGGCAAACCTGATTGATTTGCTCGGGCTCAAGATAGCTGCTTAGGCGCTCGGCCAATGCATCTACTGTAGGCACCCTTTACCTCCTAATACTGGCTGGCAAAGTAAGGATGCTGTCATTCTTACTCTTGCTCAGCGGCTAGTGCAGCGGCTTCTGCGGCTGCCATAGATGCTTGTGTGATTTTGCCTTCAGCAATTTCACGCAACGCAATAACGGTTGGCTTGTCGTTTTCAGGGGCAACCAATGGTTCAGCACCTTGAATCACTAATTGACGGGCACGCTTACTGGCCAGCATCACTAATTCAAAACGGTTATCTACGCTATTTAGGCAATCTTCTACGGTTACGCGAGCCATGATTTAATCTCTATCTATGGGGCAGCGAACTGCCAATTACAAAGTTCAGTGGGTTAGTTTACAAAATGCCACTGGTTTACGCCAATTGTTTAAGCCTATTGGGCCATTTTCATTTGTCTATAACCCAGCTATTTGCGTTCATCTACACAAAAATACGCTAGCTGAGTAAATCAGTAATCATGTTTTGATAGCGAGAGCTTTGGCAATCCATGCGTAACCGCTCAGTTTGAAAGATGGATTTAAGCTCCCCAAGGGCCACTTCAAAGTTATCATTAACCACAATGTAGTCGTATTCATGATAATGGCTCATTTCGCTAATGGCCTCGTTCATACGGCCCATGATTACTTCTTCACTGTCTTGGCCGCGGCCGGTCAAACGGTCTAACAAAGCCTGACGTGATGGCGGCAGAATAAAGATACTAATGGCTTGAGGCATTAACTTGCGCACTTGTTGCGCACCTTGCCAATCAATTTCAAGGATCACGTCCACACCTGTTTCAAGTTGCTTTTGTACCGCACTCTGGCTAGTACCGTAGTAATTACCGAATACCTTGGCGTGTTCTAGAAAGTCGGCCTTTTCGATAAGCGCTTCAAATTGATCAGGGTTCACAAAGTGATAATGCTTGCCTTCTTCCTCCCCTTCTCGTTTGGGGCGAGTTGTATGGCTAACTGATACCGCCACATTTTCAGTTTGTTGAAGCATGACATTTAACAAGCTGGTTTTACCTGTGCCTGATGCGGCACTGACAATGTATAAGTTTCCGACGGTCATGTTGATTCTCTACAGCTTGAAAGTGGGGTTAATCTATTAATAATAGCAAGCTTTGCTTAGGGCAAAAACCATTTAAGCGGTTAACCACTCACCTGATTTAAGCCTCAAGGATATGAAATACTTTGAGCACCCTCTCAAATACATGACCACAACAAAAAACCGCCGTTTATTCGATGTTTTGCACTTGCTCGCGCATTTGCTCAATCAATACTTTTAGCTCTACGGTGATCTGCGTAGTCAGATGGCTAATAGATTTACTACTTAGGGTGTTCGCTTCACGATTAAGCTCTTGCATCATAAAATCTAAACGTCGACCTACAGCGCCGTTTTGCTTGAGGATTCGGCTTACTTCTTTCAGGTGCGCACCTAGCCTGTCTAGTTCTTCATCTACATCGGCTTTATTTAGTACTAATATCATCTCTTGCTCAATGCGATCAGGATCCACCTGCAATTGCAACTCAGCAAGTTTGTCTTTTAAGTTTTGCCGCTGACTAGCAAGAATCTCTGGCAGTATGTGTTTTACATTGTCGAGTTGTTCGCTGATACCGGTTAATCGCTGTTCAATAAAGGCTCTTAACTCCGTACCTTCACGCTGGCGCATGGCAATCAAACTCAACAAGGCTTGCTCAAAGCTGCTCAAGGCATCTTGCTCTATGATGTTTTGATCAAAGCTGGGTTGAATCAATACCCCCGGCCATTTTAATATCTCCAAGGCATCAAGCGCATTTCCAGGGCCTATGATGCTGTGCACATGGTCAGCCGCTGCGTTTAACTGTGCAACTAAGGACTCGTTTACTGCCATGGTTTGATCTTTTATCGCGGGTACAAACTTCAAGCTGCATTCGACTTTTCCACGACTCAATTGTTTTCTAAAGCGTTCGCGCACAAGGCCCTCTAGAGATTTAAGTGCATCAGGTAAACGAAAATGTAATTCCAAATAACGGGAATTTACTGAACGAATTTCCCAAGTATAAGTACCCGATGTAGCTGCAAAATCAATACGAGCAAAAGCAGTCATGCTGTGCATGGTGTGTTCCTAAATCAATAACTAGGGCTAATTTTACCTGCCAAAATGCTTTTGAGCGAATCCGTCATTTTAGATCACTCATGACTTTGCCTGACATACCTTTGATTAGTGAAAAAGAACACTAAATGCGCCTTGGACTTAACGCTAAGGCCAGTATAATGCACGGACATTTTTTAGATTATGAGAATACCATGAGACCAAGCGGACGCTCTTTAGACCAACTGCGCGATGTGAAAATTACCCGTAACTTCACCAAGCATGCAGAAGGCTCGGTACTGGTAGAATTCGGCGACACAAAAGTCATCTGTACCGCCAGTGTTGAAACCCGTGTACCGGGTTTCTTGCGCGGCCAAGGCCAAGGTTGGGTCACCGCCGAATACGGCATGCTGCCTCGCTCTACGGGTTCTCGCATGATGCGTGAAGCAGCAAAAGGCAAACAACAAGGCCGTACCGTTGAAATCAGCCGTTTAATTGGCCGTTCACTGCGTGCCGCTATTGACTTAGAAGCTCTTGGTGAAAACAGCATTACTATTGATTGTGATGTCATCCAAGCAGATGGCGGTACTCGTACTGCTTCTATCACTGGTGCTTGTGTTGCATTGGTTGATGCCATTAATCATATGATTGAAAATGGTCAATTAAAAACCAGTCCACTAAAACATATGATTGGTGCCGTGTCTGTGGGTGTTTATAACGGCGAAGCCGTATTAGACTTAGACTATGCTGAAGACAGTAACGCCGAAACCGACTTAAATGTGATTATGGCGGACAACGGCGGTTTCATTGAGATTCAAGGCACCGCTGAAGGCGAGCCATTCCAGCCTGAAGAATTAAGCACTATGCTGGAACTGGCAAAAAAAGGCATTGCCGAAATCACTGAAATTCAGCAAGCTGCACTAAATAACTAAAGCTAAACAACTCAAGTTTAGATAAAGGAGCAATGAATGGGTTCTGCCTCTGTACAAATTGGTTTGCTATTGGTTAATGCCCTTGCTGGCTTTTTCTTGTTTGCAGTACTGCTGCGCTTTGTCCTGCAAGCTGCACGGGCAGATTTTTATAACCCCATCAGCCAGTTTGTGGTGAAAGCCACCAACCCATTGGTTGTGCCTTTGCGTAAGATCATCCCTGGCATTGGCGGCCTAGATTGGGCTGCCATTGTGTTAATGATTTTAGTGCAGATACTTGCTATTTCGTTAAGCCTAATCATTGCAGGATACGACCTGCCATTGGCCAGCATTGCCACTTGGGCACTGTTGGGCACCTCTGGCATGTTTTTAAAACTGTATTTCTGGGGGCTGTTAATCATGATCATTGCCAGCTGGCTTGCACCACAAAGCTATAATCCGGCTTTACTGCTGTTAAGACAAATCATGGAGCCGGTTATGGCCCCAATTCGCAAAGTATTACCCGATATGGGCGGCTTAGATTTAAGTCCTATCGTATTATTTTTGGTGATTAACGTGTTTGAGATTGTGCTAATCAGTATGGCTCGTGAAACCGGCGCACCCGGCTTTATTATTGGATTATAAAACCAGATTTTTTTTGCGCAGTGGCGTACACTGCGCACCTTCGAATATTTCTCTTTTATGTCAGGACCCATTGAATGCCGCAAGCAATCCCTGCCAATTCAGTTGGCGTAGTCACGCCTCAAATTGCCAGCTTTAATGAGCCTTTAGAATTACGCAGCGGAAAAGTACTTGAACGCTACGAACTTGTTTATGAGACCTATGGTCAACTCAACGCAGAAAAGTCTAACGCCATATTAATTTGCCATGCATTAAGTGGCCATCACCATGCCGCGGGTTACCACAGTATGGAAGATAAAAAACCTGGCTGGTGGGACAGCTGTATTGGCCCGGGCAAGGCCATTGATACCAATAAATTTTTTGTTATTTGCTTAAATAATCTAGGTGGCTGCCACGGCAGTACTGGGCCGACCAGCATTAACCCTGAAACCAACGAACCTTATGGCAGCGACTTTCCCATGGTACGGGTACGTGATTGGGTTGAAAGCCAAGCCCGTTTGGCTGACTACTTAGGCATTGAAAAATTTGCCGCTGTGGTTGGCGGAAGCCTTGGGGGTATGCAAGCCATGCGTTGGGCCATTCAGTACCCAGAGCGTTTGCATTACAGTGTGGTGATTGCCAGTGCGCCTAAATTGAGCGCGCAAAATATCGCATTTAATGAAGTGGCCCGTAACGTCATTATGAAAGACCCTGAGTTTCATAATGGTCACTACCTAAAACATAGCACCCTACCTAAAACCGGTTTAATGCAAGCGCGTATGTTGGCCCACCTCACTTATTTAAGTGACGATGCCATGGGCGAAAAATTCGGCCGCCATATGACCAGCGAAAACGTCAATTACGATTACACCCCAGAATTTGAGGTAGAAAGCTACCTGCATTACCAAGGCAACAAATTCTCCACCACATTTGATGCAAATACTTATTTGTTAATGACTAAAGCATTAGATTATTTTGACCCTGCACAATATTACGAAGATGACTTAGCCAAATGCTTAGGCCATGCGCAATGTAAGTTTTTAGTGGTCAGCTTCACCACAGACTGGCGTTTTCCTCCAGAGCGTAGTGAGGAAATCGTTGATGCATTAATCGAAGCAGACAAAAACGTGGTGTATGCCAAAGTCGAATCTGAAAAAGGCCACGATGCATTTTTAATTCCGATTCCAAGGTACGTTAAATTATTCAGCGCCTATATGAATCGCGTGGCTGAGGAGTTATCCCTGTGAGTCATCCATCAACTTTACGCAGTGATTTACGAATCATTCAAAATTGGATTCAACCAAGCAGCCAAGTGTTAGACTTAGGTTGCGGCCAAGGTGAATTACTAGCCTTTTTAAAGCAAGACAAACACTGCAAAGTATATGGCTTAGAGATTAACCCAGATAGCATTGTTAGCTGCATTGAAAAAGGTCTAAATGTCATCGAACACGATTTAAACCATGGTCTTAGACACTTTAAAAATGGCAGTGTCGATACGGTTGTCATGACACAAGCCTTACAAGCGGTGCGTCGCCCTGATTTACTACTAGACGACATGCTGCGCGTGGGTAAAGAAGCCATTATCACCTTTCCTAACTTTGGTTATTGGCGCACCCGTTTTTATCTTATGGGTAAGGGAGCTATGCCCATGTCAAAAACCTTACCCTATAACTGGTACGACACACCCAACATTCACATGTGTACGTTCCACGATTTTGAGAAACTGTGCCGCGATAAAAGTCTAACCATTTTAGATCGCACCGTGGTAAACAGTGACCATCAGGAATCCCTATCGACCAAAATCTGGCCTAATCTATTAGGTGAGATAGCCATGTACCGCGTTACCCGCTAGGAGCATAATTATGCGTTTAATGATTGCCGGATGTTTATTGTTAATTTCCGCGTTTACATTTGCTGAACAAAAACAGGTGTTCGGCGATTACGAAGTACATTACATCGGCCTAACCAGTAGCGAATTAGATAAAGACGTGGCAAAACTGTACGGCATTCCCCGTAGTCGTAACATCGGTTTTCTAAACTTAAGTGTATTAAAAACTGGGATTGGCGAGTTACCCGTTGCATGGAACGCCAAACTAGAAGGCACCATGTCTAATCTTATTGGACAAAGCAAAGAACTGTCTTTTACCCGAGTGCAAGAAACCAGCGCCTTATATTTTTATAGCACTTTCGATTTTTATTCTGAGGATATGTACCGCTTCCACATTAAAGTGACCCCAGAGGGTAGCAAACGCAGTTTTGATGTGAAGTTTTCTCAGCGATTTTATCGCGGGGAGTAACACACGGGAGACGGGGTAGATTAAGCATAAGCGAAATCATAACCCATCACATAATCAGCCTGAGCAACTCAGGCATGACACACTTTCAAAGAATAATCATGTCAAAACAAAAAATCGTATTAGCCAGTGGCAATAAAGGCAAACTAGCTGAACTGCAAAACGCCCTTGATGGCTTCGACGTAGAATTAGTGCCACAAAGCGAATTCAATGTCAGTGATGCCGATGAAACGGGCTTGAGCTTTATTGAAAACGCCATATTAAAAGCACGTCATGCAAGCCTAGCCACCGGCTTACCCGCCCTTGCTGATGACAGTGGCCTAGCAGTGGATGCGTTAAATGGCGCGCCGGGTATTTACAGTGCCCGCTATTGCACTATGGATGGTGAAGCAGGCTCCGCCAGCGACGAAAAAAATAACTTAAAATTATTAAACGCGCTAAAAAATGTACACGCAGAAAACCGCACAGCGCGTTTTCATTGTGTACTGGCTTATGTGCGTCATGCCAAAGACCCTAATCCATTAATTTGCCAAGGATCGTGGGAAGGCTCCATCCAAGAATCCCTAGATGGCCAAGGTGGCTTTGGTTACGACCCGCTGTTCTTTATCGAAGAATTAAACTGCACTTCAGCACAACTTAGCAAACAAGAGAAAAACCAAATCAGCCATCGAGGACAAGCCATCGCTCAACTTAAAACGGTTTTTCGTTTGTAATGACTGACTCTTCTGCGCCCACACATTCAGCCATGGTACTGCCGCCGTTATCGCTATATATCCATGTGCCTTGGTGTGTGCGTAAATGTCCTTATTGTGACTTTAACAGCCACAAGGCGGATGCTACGCTGCCTGAGCATGAATACATCGCAGCGCTTTTGGATGACTTAGATAAAGACCTCGCGTGGCTTAAAAGTGAAGAAGTTAAAGATCGCCCGATCCACAGTATTTTTATCGGTGGCGGTACACCATCGTTATTAAGTGTTGATGCATATGAAACATTATTTGCGGGTTTAAAGCTGCGTTTAAGCTTTACGGATAATATTGAAATCACCATGGAAGCCAACCCCGGCACCTTTGAAGCAGAAAAGTTTAAAGGCTATCGCACATTAGGCATTAACCGTTTATCCATTGGTATTCAAAGTTTTCAAGACCATCAGCTGAAACACCTTGGGCGCATTCACTCAGGACAAGAAGCCATTAACGCGGTGACCATGGCGAAAACCGCTGGCTTTGATAATTTCAATTTAGATTTTATGCATGGCTTGCCGGATCAAACCTTAGAGCACGCACTAGCGGATTTACAGCAAGGTATTGATCTTGGCCCTACCCATTTAAGCTGGTATCAACTGACCATTGAACCCAATACCGAATTCTTTAAACGTCCACCTGTACTGCCGCAAGATGAAACCTTATGGGCCATACAAGAGGCTGGACAAAAATTATTAGCCGATAATGGTTACGATCAATACGAGATTTCAGCCTATGCTAAAGCGGGAAAACAAGCCAAGCACAACTTAAATTATTGGGAATTTGGCGATTACCTCGGCATTGGTGCAGGTGCCCATGGCAAACTCACCATCCCCCATATTGATCTTGCCCAGAGCAAAATTTATCGCACGGCCAAAACCCGCTTACCCAAAGACTATTTAAATCTAGCTAAACGCTTTTTAGTACAACAAGACAATATTGAAATAGACGATCGTGATTTAGAATTTTTAATGAATGGTCTACGTTTATTTCACGGCGTGGATAAAACGCTGTTCAGCGAACGCACTGGTTTGGCTTATGATCAAATTGAAAGCAAAGTCGAAAGTTTAATAAAACAAGGTTTGCTGGAGAAAGGTGATAAACTGAAAACCACAGCCCAAGGGCAGTTGTTTTTGAATGAGTTGTTGGAGCAATTTTTATAATAATTTATAAATGAGGGAGACGCATCTTACGTCCCCCATCTAGCGTACAGCTACACCGCACCCGCCGCTTTTAACGCTTCTGCATACGGTTTGCCCGGTGCATGTGATGCAATCACCGCCAACGCACTTTCACCTTCTAGGTTTTGTGCATTCACGTTGTGGCCTTCTTCTTTAAAAAACTCAACAAATTGTGCAAAAATTTCTGGGGTCATGTGCTGGTAAGCTTTTAATATATTGATGTAATCCACATCGGTTCCATCATAGCTTTTACTTTCTAGAAAAAAGCGCATGCTGTCTTCTGTGAAATCACCACCAAATACTTTTTGTTTGTCTTTTTTTAATGACATGTTTGATTCCTACTTAAATTCAATAATTAAATGCTTAAACCGTGCGAGCGTAGATTAAGTCCCATACGCCGTGGCCAAGTTTTTCGCCACGGTTTTCAAATTTGGTTAATGGCCGAAAATCAGGGCGCGGGTGGTAATTTCCCTTGCCTGCTGTGTTTTCATACCCTTCGGCCACTTCCATTACTTCAAGCATGTGCTCGGCATAAGGCTCCCAGTCGGTAGCCATGTGGAACGTGCCACCGATTTTCAATTTTTGACGAATGTCTTGGGCAAACTGGGGTTGTACAATTCGGCGCTTATTATGACGTTTTTTATGCCATGGGTCCGGGAAATACAATTGCATGGTTTGTAATGAACCATCTGGAATACACTGCTCTAGCACCTCAATGGCGTCCCATTCGAACACGCGCAGATTTTCAACACCAAACTCTTCAGCGTCCCTTAATAACTTGGCAACACCGGGAGTATGTACCTCAATACCTATGTAATTAAGGTTTGGATTGGCTTGACACATTTCTACCAAGCTTTTGCCCATGCCAAAACCAATTTCTAATACCACTGGATTATCGTTACCGAATATCGCTTGATAATCCAACATGCCCATGTCTAGGTTTAAGCCTTTTTCAGCCATATGACGGGCATAGGTTTCCCGTTGCAATTCCGTCATGCGCCCTGCGCGCACCACAAAGCTTTTAATGCGCTTTGCAAACGTCACATCTTTTGGCGTGCCGTGTTCGTCTTTCTCAACACCTAAAGCCTGTGTTGAAGGGGTTTGTTCGTCTGTCATAGCTCTCTCATTCGGGCTGTTTTAAAGCGCCAAGCAATAAACACAGCCAGCCAACTAACATGGCAAGACCACCGATTGGGGTGATCATACCTAGGGCTTTTATTTGGGTGGCGGCCATTATATATAAACTACCGCTAAACAGTAGGATTCCCACAAGAAAACTCAGCGCAGCCCACTGAATCAGCTTCCAATTAGGCCATTGTTTTAGCGCAAAACCCAAAATCAGCATAATCCCTCCGTGAAACATCTGGTATTTGACCCCTGTGTCCACCCATAACAAAGCCTGATGATTCAATACATGTTTTAAACTGTGGGCTGCAAATGCACCAATAGCCACACTTAAAAAACCCAAAGTGGCGGCAATAACAATCACATTTTGAGAGGTTACAATTCGGCTGATCATAATTAATAGTCGATGTATGAAGATAGATAATTGAGCCCATTTCACTGGGCATAAAAAAAGGCCCGACAAGCGGACCTTATTGAATATACCAGAGGTTAAACGGCTTCGATTAAGCCTTTCACCTTGTTCATGGCGTTTTTCTCTAGCTGGCGAATCCGCTCAGCAGATACACCATATTCAGCAGCCAATTCATGCAACGTGGCTTTTTGTTCGTGCAACCAGCGACGCATTAAGATGTCTTTGCTGCGATCATCTAGTTCGAGCATGGCATTTTGCAAGCGAGCCGTGCTGTCTTGCTCGTAGTCTGCGTTTTCAATGGCAATGGCTGGATCAAAGCTGTGGTCTTCAATGTAGTTGACCGGTGCTTGGTAAGCCGCGTCGTCATCGTCCGCTACTGGGCTATCAAAAGCAGTGTCATGGGAGGTCAAACGGCCTTCCATCTCTTTTACTTCTTTAAGTGCTACACCAAGATCGTCAGCAATGGTTTGCGCTTCCGATTCATTCAACCAGCCCATTTTCTTCTTCGCACTGCGTAGGTTGAAGAACAATTTACGCTGGGCTTTGGTGGTCGCCACTTTAACGATACGCCAGTTTTTCAGAATAAATTCGTGAATTTCCGCTTTTATCCAGTGAACCGCAAAGCTCACTAGGCGAACACCCACTTCAGGGTTAAAACGTTTTACGGCTTTCATTAAGCCTACGTTCCCTTCTTGGATAAGGTCTGATTGATTAAGACCATAACCACTGTACGATTTGGCAATATGCACCACAAAACGCAGGTGCGATACAACCAAGTGACGAGCGGCATCGAGATCTTCTTCGTAATATAGGCGCTCCGCTAATTCTTTCTCTTCGTCAGCGGTTAACACAGCAATGCTGCCGATCGCGTTTAGATAGCCATCGAGGTCACGACCAGGAGTAAGACTAGCGATTGTTTGGGCCATCAAGCTTGTGTTCATTGTTTAGGTGCTCTCCTATTCATTAACATTCAGCACATTTGACGCGTAGCAGTGTAGCATCGGTATTTTTGAGCGCCAAGTACCTGTTTAGTTCCATTTAGTTATACACACTGTGCTATTAGGTTAGCAACGATTTGTTTCTCTATTGAGACAATCTTCGCCAATTAGCCTCTTTACGGCTCGATCCTGTTTAAATGTCGAGCAACCGCCAGCCAAGCCCCTAGCCAGCCTAAAACCACACCATCTAAAATCAGTAATAAGCTATCGCTAAAGCCTAACCCTTGCAGGGTAAATTCACTGCCGTACAGACTAATAAGTTTCTCCACAGGGCCTGATAACCAAAACAAGCCTATGTTCAGTAGCAGCCAAGCAATTAGCCCTCCTCCTAACCCAAACCATATCCCTGTGTATAAAAACGGGCGACGTACAAAAGCGTCAGTACCGCCTACTAGTTTAACCACGCGGATTTCATCTTTGCGCCCTTCGATGGCCAAGCGAATGGTGTTGCCAATAATTAATAGTACAGCCAAACCCAATAACGCCGCCAAAGCCCATACTAAGCGCTGGCCTAGTTCCATAAATTGATACAGGCGTTTCACCCACATCAAATCTAGCTGAACGGAATCCACATGTTTTTGATCTTGTAGCTTTTGTTGTAGGGCTTCTAACGCTGTTTCGTCTTGATTGTTCAAAACCGGCACCACACTGATCACACCCGGCAGTGGGTTGGTATCTAGACCAAAAATCACATCACTTAAACCGGTACTGGCACTGAATTCTTTTAGGGCTTGTTCTGGGCTGATGTATACCGCGCTATTCACTTCAGGCCAACTATTCAGGTCTGCTGTCATGTCTTCGGCAAATCGAGGCAGCACCCCTTTTTTAAGGTACACGCTGATTTGGCTGGTTTGATCCCACGAACGGCTCAACTGTTTGACGTTTTCGAGTGCCACATACAACGTCATAGGTAAGGCCAATGCAATGGCCAGTACCACCCATGTCATCAGACTGGACGCTGGTGTCGCTAATAAACGCTGTAGGCTATCTGCCGCCATCAATTTATGGTGTTGTATATAAGCCGAGCCTTGGCTTCGCACTGTAATGCGGCTTTGCTGGTTATTGCTATGTTTGACTGCCTTAGACATGAGGCGCTCCCACTTTGGAAGCACGCTCTCCAGCAAAACGCCCCTTGTTTAGGCCTATCACCCGATGACCCAAGCGATCAATCAAAGCCAAGTCATGGCTGGCTATTAATACACTAACACCCACACCATTAAACTGCTGAAATAGCTTCATGATCTCACTCGAAAGCTTAGGATCAAGGTTACCTGTGGGTTCATCAGCAAGGATTAAGCTAGGTTTATTCACCACTGCGCGGGCAATACCCACACGCTGCTGCTCACCACCACTTAACTCGATGGGGTTTTGTTTTTCTTTATCTAATAAGCCCACTTTATCAAGTGCGGCACGCACGCGGCGCTCAAGGTCTCGGGAGGTGTAACCACTGATGCGCAGCGGTAAAGCGACGTTTTCAAATACGCTGCGATCAAATAAAAGTTGGTGGTTTTGAAACACCACTCCTACTTTGCGACGATGATAAGGGATTTGGCTTTTGGATATACGAGCAAGGTTGGCTCCATCCACCAGCACATTTCCTTGGCTGGCTTTTTCCATAAGCATAATAAGCTTTAACAAGGTGGACTTACCCGCACCGGAATGGCCGGTTAAAAAGGCCATTTCCCCTTGGGCGAGTTCAAAACTTAAATCGGTTAGAGCTTGGTGCCCACCGGGATAACTTTTACTCACATGATCAAACTGAACGTGTGCCACGAGTCACCTTGTTATTATTGTGATTTATTCGTCCGCAAATAACGCGTTGATGAACTGTTCACGATCAAACGGACGCAGGTCATCGATTTGCTCCCCCACGCCTATAAAGCGTACAGGTAAGGCTAATTCTTTAGCAATGGCAAAGATAACACCACCTTTAGCGGTGCCATCTAGCTTACTCAAACTGATACTGGTAACACCAACGGCTTGTTGGAACAGCTTAGCTTGGCTCAGTGCATTTTGACCAGTACCCGCATCAAGTACCAGCATCACTTCATGGGGCGCGTTTTCATCAATCTTTTTCATGACGCGTACGACTTTTTCAAGCTCTTGCATCAAGTGTGCTTTATTCTGCAGGCGACCCGCTGTATCAGCGATAAGAACATCCACCCCTTTAGCTTTGGCGCTTTGTACTGCATCAAAGATCACCGAAGCACTGTCTGCCCCAGTATGCTGTGCCACTACTTGTACTTTATTGCGCTCACCCCAGGTTTGTAGCTGTTCCACCGCAGCAGCGCGGAAAGTATCTCCAGCGGCCAACATGACTGACTTGCCTTGGGCTTGAAAACGCTTAGCCATTTTACCTATGGTGGTGGTTTTACCCACACCGTTAACCCCCACCATTAATATTACAAATGGGCCATCAGACTTGGGGATTTCAAGAGGCGCATGACAGGGCGCTAGTAGCTCTGTCAGGCTGACTTTTAACGCCTCATATAAGGCACCGCTATCTTTTAACTCTTTGCGCGATGAACGCTCAGTTAAATCTTTAATGATATCAGCCGTTGCTGCCACGCCGATGTCAGCCATCAGTAATTGAGTTTCGATTTCTTCTAGTAAATCGTCATCAATTTCTTTTTTGCCTAACAATAACGAGCCAAGGCCATCGGCCAAACCTGAACGAGTACGAGATAGACCTGCTTTGATGCGAGCAAAAAAGCCGGCCTTTTTAGCAGGTTCATCCGCTTCTATTGGCGTGCTTTGCTGCGCTTGAGGCTCTGGTTCAACCACTGCGACAGAAACCGAAACATCTTCTTGGGCAACAGGTTGCTCGGATTCAACCTGAGCTTCAATTACCGGCCCGTCAGACTCAAGAGGTTGTACATCGTTTTGTAATTCTTGATCTAACTGCTGCGATTCAGCTTGGGCGGCTTTTTCCGCCTTTTTTTTGGATTTTCCCCAACCAAACATGGGCCTAATTCCACCTAATGCTATAAAACGGCTATCCTAACATTATGTGCCTTTAAATGCCGCTATGACTTAGCGTTGAAGATAATAAAAACTCGGCAAGCAGTTAGACCGCGTCCCAAAACAGGACTTCTTAAACATGGCCGTTGATCACCAGCCAACTTTTAGCCGTACCAGTTTGAATTTACTCATTTTGGTATGCGTCATATTAATTGTCATCTTTGGCCAAACCACACAAGACCAAGGCAACATTGAGATGCCACCAGTTCCTCAGCTGGATACTCGCATTTGGCAAACGGACAGTGGCGCGAATGTTTGGTTTAGCCCTAAGCTCGATGAAAAAATATACATCCAACTGCACTATCTTGCGGGCTTTGCTTACAATCAGCCTCCGTTTGCCGCTGGCACCAGTGAGCTATTAATTCGATTATTAAACCATCAGGCACAACTAAAAGAATTACCCATACGCTTCACCCTTTCTCCAGATTTTATTGAAGCTGAAATCACATTAAGCACCGACCCAATTACTATGAAAGCCGACCTTGATCGCATCCGGCAATTACTCTATCGCCCAGCTTTAAGTAAGAAACACCTAAACCAAGCAAAGCAGATCATTCCTTCTGCATTGGATGCCCTTTGGCTTAACACCTATCAATCTCAGCCTTACGCGGGGCCGAAACAAGGCACCCAGCAAAGTGTCAACTCAATTCACCGCGCCAGCTTACAAAAATATCACCAAGCTTTTATGCATCCTTCTAGGCTGTTTGCCAGCATTAGCGGGGATATTAATGAGCAAGCCGCACAGGTAATGATGGAGTCATTACTGCCAAAACGTCGATTTGAAGCTGAATCATTCCGGCTCACAAACCCCATACCTGTACCAATGCAGATACATGCCAATATGGCGCTGGTCCCCCTGACGGGTAGTAAGAACAATCCTAAGAGCTTTGCCAATCAAACCATGACACGTTGTGTGATAGAGACATTACATTCAAATCGAGTGATTTTTATCCACGGACAATGGAGCAATAGCTTAATTATTGAACAATGGGCAACTTTTGTTGATGCAATAAAAGAAGAAATTGACCCCAGTATTGTGCGCAAAGCTAAACGTCTATGCGTTAAAAACGCCTCAAGTCATACACAAACCGCCCAATCCATAAGCCAATTACTGATAAAATTAAATCGTTACCACCTACCCAGTAACTTTCTACACACACAATTTGATACTATTAAGCAATGGCATTCAGCGCAGTGGGAAGAAACAAAAGTACGCTGGTTTACCACGCCAACACATTAATCAGTATCACAAGGTATTTCATGGCCAAACACAACGGCAATCGTTTAAGAATTATTGGTGGCCAATGGCGATCTCGTCAATTACCCTTTCCTGATGTGGAAGGGCTGCGTCCCACCACCGACCGAGTACGCGAAACATTATTTAATTGGCTACAACCGTATTTACCCGGTGCCAATGTATTGGATGTATTTGCAGGCTCGGGGGCACTGGGTTTAGAGGCGCTCTCCCGAGAGGCTGGCCAAGTTACTTTGATTGAAAAAAATCAAAAAGCCACCAAGCAGCTACAAGATAATATTCGCACACTTAATGCTCAAAACAGCAGCATACACATGGGTGATGCATTACAAATACTGCCCACACTCGCTAAAGCGTTTGACGTAATTTTTCTTGACCCTCCATTTGGTAAAGGTTTATTGCCCAACTGTATAAACACTATTGAGCAACACAACTTAATTAGCCCTAATGGCTGGATATACATTGAAAGCGAGCAAGCCTTAACCGAACTGGATATTCCAAAACACTGGCGTTTACATCGTGAGAAAAAAGCAGGCCAAGTCATGCTACGTTTATTCCAGATTATGAAAGACACGGCTTAACCAATAAAAGGTACTCACATGAAGTGGCTCGTTTCTTTGATCATACAAATGGTCGCTTTTAGTTTGATATTCGGCAGTAATATCCCCCACAGCACCCAGTTGGGTTTGGTTATTTTATCCCTTGTTGCCAATTTTTGGATGGCAGAGCTGCTACCTTTAAGTGTCACCGCACTACTAGTACCTGTACTAGCCGCAGGCTTGGGAGTCATGGACTTCAAAACCGCATTACTCAGCTTTGCTCACCCTATTATCTTTTTATTCTTAGGGGGGTTTGCCTTGGCAGCTGCTTTGCACGAACACAAGATTGATCACTATTTAGCTCACTGGATCATACAACGGGCAAAGAATGGGTTGGTGATGTGTCTTGTGTTATTCAGCTTAACTGGGTTTATGTCTATGTGGATAAGCAATACCGCCACCGCGGTGATGATGCTGCCTATCGCACTGGGGCTAGTTGGGAAAATCAATTATGAACAACACAAAAATATCTACGCATTTTTATTATTGGGTGTCGCGTATTCGGCTAACATTGGTGGCATGGCAACCGTTGTAGGCAGTCCACCTAATGCCATTGCCGCCAGCGCACTAAATTTAAGTTTCAATGACTGGCTTAGTATTGCTATGCCAATCAGTCTTTTGCTATTGCCCATCATGTGGGGGATTTTATATGGCCTGTGCAAGCCTGATCTTTCATTATTTAATCAATCAACAAGTTCATTAGACTTTCACTGGACACGTCAGAAAGTACAAGTCATCAGCATTTTCTTGATAACCGCCTGCGCTTGGATATTTGGTGGCTTTATTCAAAAGCACACAGGGAAGATTGCTAGTTATGATAGCTGGGTCGCTGTCATTGCGATTATTGTATTACACGGCAGTAAAAGCTTATCGTGGAAGACTTTTGAAAAACAAACCCAGTGGGGAATCTTACTATTGTTTGGTGGTGGTTTGGCCCTCAGCGCCATTTTAAGTGAGACGCAAGCCAACTTATTTTTAGCCAATAAAATTGCGTATTTAGCCGATGGCATAGGTCTTTTTTGGCTGCTTTTATTGATTTTAATGTTTGTGATTTTCATGACCGAAATTTCCAGTAATACCGCTCTTGCTGCACTCATGATTCCTACTTTTATGGGATTAGCCGATGTACTGGGATTCAATCAAACCCTGATTGTTTGTGCCATCGCAATAGGGGCTTCTTGTGCGTTTATGCTACCTGTGGCTACACCGCCCAATGCCGTGGTGTATTCGAGTGGCTATATACCTCAAAACCGCATGATGAAGATTGGTTTTACGCTAAACGTTTGCTTTGCTGTGTTAATCGTTTTATGGCTCACTTGGTTAATATAGAGGTTTGCTAATCAAGCCCGATACGTTAAGGTAACTTAAACGGAATTAACCAAGCATTACCCAAAATGAACGCTGCCATTCTCACCAATAAACTTGCAGTCCCTGTCGCCCATGATTTAATTCATCGCCCAACTCTGTGCGCACAGCTGCAATCCAAACAAGACTTACCATTAATTGTTTTGCAAGCCGCTGCCGGTTTTGGTAAAACCAGTTTGATATGCGATTGGCTACAATATTCAAATCAAGCGGTCGCTTGGTACTCCTTAGATAATGGAGATAATATCCCCACTACCTTTTGGCAGTATATATGTGAAGCCCTCTCGAATATTCACCCGAGTATCACGGAAGAAGCTAAGCTTTTTTTAACCAACCAATCAATCGATGATGTATTGCCAATATGCGATAGCGTGATTAGCGGGCTTAATCAATTTACCCGTCATCGATTGCGTCCAAATCAATGTGTATTAGTACTAGATGACTTTCACCTTATTCACGATGAACGCATCATTGAATCTATCTCACGATTTATTGACTATAAACCCTATTGGTTACAACTCATTATCACCACTCGTACGCTACCTGAACTTCGAATACCCAATCGAATTAGCAAGCAACAAGCGATACTAATTACCAATCATGATTTAGCCTTTGATAAAGCAACCTGCGCTGAAATACTTAACCATCAATTTGATACCCCCCCATCAGAGGACGTATTAAATTATATATTTGAACAAAGCAAGGGCTGGCCTGCCGCTGTTCAATTATTGATTCGCGTGAATGATATTGGTGAACGAAATCAAGGGGCACCCGCTGTTCACCAAGACTTGATAGCTGACTACTTGATGGAAGAAGTTTTTTTAAACCTAGATGATAATACAAAAAACATTCTAAACGTAATATGCATACTACCTAGGTTTAATCTTTCTACTATTAATATGATTTTAGATTCCCCAATATCAAAACCGGAATTTGAAAAATTCATTCACTCAGGGATATTAATTAGCTCCACTCAGAATCAATCAAATGAAGTGCTTTTTAAAATTCATGATTTATTCCGAGAGTGGCTAGAGTCAAATATTAATACAAACAACCCTGATCAAGCTAAAACCATCCGCTCAAATGCAATTCAACATTTAATCCAGATTGAATCACTAACGGATGCCTTGGTATTAGCCCAAAAAAATGAAGACTGGCCATTGGCATCAAATATTCTTGGTCAAATTCTTTATAGTGACTACAAAAATTCTCATCTCGATTTCACACAATTTCATTTAAACCAGTTTCCTAAAGAACAATTTGATGTTCTCCCAACCCTATCGGTTCTTAAAGTCAATTTTGCATTTCAGAAAAAAAATATAGATGAAATGCATTTTTATTTAGAAAAAGGCAAAAAGATCTTTAAAGAGATAGAAGCTATTATCAATAACAACCTTAACTTTTTAGATATCCTCTCTCAATATGGCTTTCATAGTATAGAAGAATATGAAACCACAAAAAGTACGCTCGCTTTACTAGAAGATATGAGCTATTTAACAGATGGACAATTTACAAAACTAAAAACCCTAAAAGGTGAATTTACATTTACCGAACAACATCCTTTATATTGTTGGCTTAACTTCATTCATTTCATCCATGCATTCGCGCAAGAAAATTTTATCGAAGCCATTGAGCTTGGTTACAGAATACTCGAACTAGCAAAAGAAAATAAAAACATCAACTGCGTTGTCATAACAACTTCAACTTTAAGTCAAGCACTCTATTTTAATGGACACGTTAAAACCGCCAAAAAAAAACTTGAAGAAACGATAAATTGGTTGACCCAAATAAATGCCTTAAATACCCCTAATATACCCTGGTTGTATTCCTCACTAGGTTACATACACATAGAAAACTTAGACTTTTCGAAAGCCTATGAAATATATGATTTAGTTGAACGTAATATTTCTGAATTCACAGACCCAAGGGGCACCTTATTTAACCAGTACCATTTTAAATTACGTTTACTCGTGAGTACCCATCAATATGAAGAAGCCGATAAATGGTTAAAAGTCATTTATGACTATGAAGAAAAGAATTTACGAAACGATCTTAATAAAAGTAACTTTCAATTCTCACCAGACACCATACTAATGGACATGCTATACCAATTAAAATTAGGGAATACCATGCCCATCATTCAGTGGGCCACAAACTATGAAGCAGCAGAAAATAACCCACCCATAAAGCAAAGCTTAGAGTCTTGGCTCCAAGCAATTGGGCTCATGTTTTGTGGCCAAGATAAGATGGATGTTTTCGAAGAATTACTGCAAGACGCCATCACAAACAAGTATTTAGCTCGTCAAGTGAACCTAAGTTTGCTCATAGCCACGCTTTTGTTTAACCGAGCACAAGCCGAAAAAGCCAGTGACCTGCTTATTAGCACATTAAAAGTCGCTAGAGATTGTGGTTATAAACAGATTATATTGGATGCTAACCCCTTTGTGCTCAGTAAGCTTAATGAATTACAAAGCCATGAAGAAGTCGGTAATTATTGCCAGTATTTATTACAAGCTAATAAAGAGAAGTCCTCTTTAAATTTTAACACTAAGGCTGAATCAGCTGATATTCAATCACCCATCAGCATTAACCATCAATCAACCAAACAATTAGAGCAGCTAACAAGGCGCGAAGAAGAGATATTACGGCTACTCGCTAAGAGTATGCGCAATCAGGATATTGCAGATCAGCTGGGTATTTCTCTGCCAACGGTGAAACGGCACATTCAAAATATATACTCTAAACTGAAAATTAATTCACGAACTGAGGCGGCTCTTATCTATACACAAGCGCAGCATTCATAAATTTGTCACAATCTCAGCAACCCATAAGTGCTTATTTTAATTGGCTTTTTTTGTCTTAGGGGGCAATCTACATCCACATTTATGTGACGCGTGTCACATAAATGTGGCCATATCTACACCCTTCGTAGGCTAATACCCCGCCGAGTATCTTGCTAATCTAAGAATAACGACGCCATATCTGCAAGGAATCTTAATGAAGCACCTACTTTTAATTACCCTGCTCGCCATGCTTAACGCATGCGGCTCAGGTTCAACAGAGCCTTCCGATAAGGCCGACTTTTTTGTACCTGACGACCTAGATTCAGTAACGGGTGACCCTTTTGATACAAACCGACTGATGGTCGTTCAAATACAATTGCCCGAAAACGACTTTAAAACTCTTGCAGACGAAGGCCGCTCTTTAGCAGACATGTATCGTTCTTGCCCAAGGGAAGACTTTGAATATACTGACTTTAGCGCCACTGTGAGTATTGATGGTGAAGAATTAGAGGATGTCACTGTTCGTAAGAAGGGCTTTTTGGGATCACTCAGCGTGAGTAAGCCATCATTCAAATTTAATTTTGATGACGGTGTTGAAGGACGACGCTTTAAGGGTCTAAAACGCATGACTCTTAATAACAACCGACAAGATGCCACCAATGTACGCCAATGCCTTGCCTATAAGATGTATAATCAAGCCGGTATCAAAGCACCTAGATGCAGCCTAGCTCGTGTTTATGTTAACGGTGAAGACCTAGGGGTTTATACCCATGTCGAAAGCATTAAAAAACCATTTTTAGAGCGTGTATTTGGTAATGACGAAGGCAACCTATACGAAGCCCAAAGTGCAGACTTTGGAACCCACCTCAACCAAAGATTTCAACTTAAAACCAATAAAACAGAAAACGACCGCAGCGACCTAGATGCCGTTGCCAACGCCCTAGATTTAGCAGACGATGAAAATTTTCTGGCTACCCTAGACACATTAGTGGATATGGATGCTTTTTATACCCACTGGGCCATGGACGCGGTTCTCGGCCACTGGGATTCTGCCATGGGTAATAACAACAATTTTTATATTTATAACAATCCAGATAATAATAAGTTCTATTACATCCCTTGGGGCACCGATGCTGCATTTACTGGTGGCGACGACGAGTTCCTAGCCAATATAGGGCCCCTTTATCACAATTCTCGTATCACAAAACGCTTATTTAGCATTGAGACAAAACGCGCAGAATATTATGCGCGCATTAATGAATTACTCGCTGAGCCGTGGGCAGAGCAAGATATTCTAGACTACATTGATGACATTCAAACACTGACCGATGCCCCCGATGATGCCGTCACCGCATTAAAAGCCTTTGTATCGGGCAGTGATCCAGAGTATGCGGAAAAGCTATCCACAAACTTAGATGAAGACCTGCCCACACGCTTAGCCTCTGCCATGGCCAATGACGCAGCAGATCATGCGGACTACACATTAAATGATGTAGCACGTAATTGTGAGAACTTTGAAGTGAGCACAACTGAAATTACGGCTAATTTTACTGCCGATGAAGGACAAGATAGCGGGACCTTCTCTTTTGATTTGTTAAATGGCGACTCTGTAACGGCTAATATTACCGTTATACCCGACGACAGCATTCTGTATGATTTGAATACTTTCGGCGGGCCTACGGCTACCCATGCCATTTCCTTAGTGGGTGTTGATCAAGCCCAAGCCTTTGCAGGTGTACCTGCAGATGATATTGATGTGTATGTATTACATATAGTTGTGGATTCTGAGAACTTCAAAGAAGGTGACACTGACTTTCATGGCTTTTCAACCTTCGCCTTCCTATTTAAATTTTCAGCAGGCAGTTTAATTTTAATGGCCACGTCTGCGGATGGCGGCATTACTCTAGACAATGCCGGTGATGGTACAAACTCACTGTTAAGTGGTTCGGTATCCGGTACTCTAGGACACCTTAAATAATGACACATGTTGCTAACACGCTTGAACAAACTCAAACGCTTAGCCTAGTGCCTGCTCCGATTGAGCTTTCTATTGCTCAATTGGATGCGCATACGCTGCTCGATCAAGATCGAGCAGCGCTAATGACTCGAGTGGATGACAAATTTGTCATCCACAAGCACAACCTTGAGTCTCTGCTACATAGCATGGTTTCTGATTATTCGGTTTTAGAAGATAGAGACATCAGAAAATTTGATTATAAAACCATTTATTACGATACAGGCGACTACGAACTGTATCATCAACACCACTCTGGTAAAGCTAATCGGCTAAAGGTTAGAACCCGAGAATATGTACAATCAAAAATATGTTTTCTCGAAATTAAAGAAAAAAACAATAAAGGTATTACACATAAATATCGACATAATATAGGTAATACCAACCATCATTTACATGTAAACAAAATCTGGGAACAGAAAGATAAAAACAAGCCTCTAATAGCTTGTCTAGAAGTGAATTATCAGCGTATTACTCTTTTACATAAAACGTTGAACCAAAGAGTTACCATTGATATTAATTTGAGTTTTCATGACCTAATCAATAATGGCAATAAATTACTGGATGACATCGCCATAATAGAAGTAAAACGTGACAAGGCTGACCATGCCTTAAAGAACTCAAAATTACATAAGTTATTAAAAGAATTTGGTTACTTTCCTAAAACATTTAGTAAATACTGCATGGGCTGCGTTCTTACTAAAGTACCTAATATAAAAACCAATCGATTTAAATTTAATTACCTTTCACTAAAAAAACTATTATCAAATTAAGGTTTTAATATGCCAGATTTTCACCCAGATTTTATTGCCGGTTTCATCATCAATATGGCATCTATATTGATTCTCGTTTTATTTTGTTATTACCAATTCAGTCGGAATAGGGCCCATAGTGCCTCATTCATTTTATTTGGAATGGGCGTATTTATTATTACCGCTTTACTACATAAAACCGATATCTCAATGGGCTTTGCATTTGGTCTATTTGCTGTGTTTTCTATGCTACGTTATAGGACTGAATCTATTTCTGTTAAAGAAATGACATATTTATTTTTAGTGATTGCCATTTCATTGCTAAATGCAGTATCAGGCTTAGGGCCGGTTGAATTAATCGTTATTGATGCAATCATTATCGCTTTAGCATTTTTATTGGAAACCAATATTTTCATGGAAAAATTAAATGAGCGCGTCATTCAGTATGAAATAATCGAAAATATTCGACCTGAAAACATTCAGAATCTTAAGAATGATATAAAAGATAGAACCGGATGGGATATAAAAAGAGTAGACATTCTTCATGTTGATTTTTTAAAAGACTGCGCAACCATAAAGGTTAAATTTAAACCTAGCTTGAATGGCTACGAAGAAACCTCCCCAATTACACCTGAGTCATATACAAGATAACATCATGAAGTTAATTTTAAATATTTTTTTATGTTTTCTATTCGTATCGTCTACTCAAGCTGGAGACTTTAAAATTAAAAGTCGGCTCTATATAGATGCTGATGCTATTGGGCCGTATTATCAAAAAAACTCTGATGAACAAACAAGTATAAAAAATAACATTGAAATTGGATCAATAAAAAGCTCTATTAAGTATAAATTTACGAGTAATATCAGCTCAAAAGTCCAAGTAGAATTTAAGAAAGAGGAAAAAGATGATTACAAAAATGAGTTTTCTTTAAAAGATATTTTTATAAAATTGAAAACCGGAAAATCATCGCTAATACTTGGTAGATTTAAAGAAGCCATGGGCCATGAAGAGCTAATGGGATCGAGCGATCTTCCAACTATTGAACGCTCACTGGTGAGTTCGATATTCTCGCCCGGTAGAAATACAGGCATTATGTTTAATACAGATTTTAAACACTCTACTTTTCATATTGGTGCATTCCAATTAAAAGACGATGATATCGAGAGTGGCTCTTCAGTAACCTCACGACTAACCCATGGGCTCTCCTTACTAAACCATGAAAATATTTTTCACTTAGGGGCTTCTTATTCTTATCGAGATTTAGATGATAGCTTGTTTCAAATTAAAAATAGAGGAGAAGTAAACTCAGCGGACAACATTATTCGAAGTTCCAGATTTTATGCTAAAGATCAAAATATTATTCAAGCTGAAATAGGAACCATTTATAAAAACATTTGGTTTATGGCTGAGCTGTATTCGACACAGATAGAACAAACCAACGGTAGGTCATGGCAGTATCAAGGTTTTTATCTTCAAACTTCAGGGTTACTGAGTAAAAACCCATTCGATTCAGCCTCTTCTTATAAATATAAAAATGGTGAATTCAAACCGACAAACCGTGAAGCCGGTAACATAGAATGGGTGATTCGCTATTCAGGGGTTTCCGTGCGCGACTATGCAATAGGGAGTGAGGCATCCAGCCTACTGCTAGGTATTAATTATTATTTAAACCAAGATACAAGTTTCATGTTTGATTACTTAAAGCCAAGTATTTCTGGCAATGTTGTCAACACAAATCAAACAGGGCAGGCTATTTCTATGCGTTTTAAATACTTATTTTAATCTCTAGACCTCTATGCCTAGGGTTTGAGGCAACAGCCCTAACCCTAGTGACCCCCAGCGCCGCCCATCGATATTTATAGGAATAAATAAACTCATCACAACCTGTCCACCGGGAATAACAAAACTGCCCATACCTATATACTTACAACTATTAACATTATCTAAATCAAATTTACTATCCACAGAGAAGAACATGTGACGACTATACTGCATATCAATCCGCAAATCCCCAGTCTCCGGTTTAGATGTAGCAGATTGATTAGTCGGCAGGTAGCCCTTATCATCTGTTGCCAGCCAATATAACACCCCTTCAATAGCTTCCTCATTATGCCAGCGGTCAATAGTGGATTGAGCTTTACGCTTAAAATCTTCACGCCAGCTTATATCGTACTTATTCATTTTTGACCCTTCAAGTGGCACATAGTTACGATCAAAAATATCAACACCTTCTTTTTCCAATTCCACTAAAAAGTTTTTAATTATTATTGTACGTTTAAATAATTCATCGACATAAGGTTCTAACTTACCATCTTGTATTCTAAATTGAGACAGTTGTTTTAATGATTCATTGTTATCATTTTTCATTGTATCTGAATGTTTAAAAAACTCATCCATACTAACTAAAATTTTATCGCCAAGATCTCGTATTTCTGCAGTCCTTTTGAGACCTTCTTTATTTGTTAGCGCTAATTCTTCTGCTGTGGAGCTCACCATTAATAGGCTTTCATGTGTGCTTTCAAACTTGGCAACCATATTTGAAAATTGCGTCATTGTATTACTAATCGATTCTTGAGCAGAGTGCGTACTTTCATTAGCAGAACGATTACTTTTAGATGTTTGAGAAACGATATTCCCCATTTCACTTATCAACTCATTTATTTGATCTGCCGATGTGCCGACTTTAGAAGCTAACGTTCTCACTTCATCTGCAACTACCGCAAATCCTCGACCATGTTCACCAGCTCGAGCAGCTTCAATAGCGGCATTAAGTGCCAGCATATTTGTTTGATCTGCAAAACCTTGTACTGTTTCTAAAATAGTACCTATGCTCTCTGAATTTTTTACTAAGCGATCGACGGTTACAGAAAAGTCATCCAAGACAGTTGCTGATTTTTGAATATCCTTCAATACTGACTCAAGCTCAATATGAGCTTTACTGGCTATTTCTAGGTTATGTGAGTTTGAATCCGCGATATCGGATGTGCGCTGAGTAAGCTCATTCAGTGCATTACTTGTCTCATCACTGGTTTGAAAAATCTCATCAGCCAATATAGCTTGTTGTTTTGCACTGGCATGTGATGTTTCGCCTAATTGGCGTCCTTTGGCTGATATCACCGCAGAATGAATGTTATGGCTTAAAAGAAAAGATAATATTTCACTAGTACGGGTAATTGATCTATTAATTTGTTTGGATAATTCGTCATCTTTTGCAATGTCTTCAGGAATTAACTCTCTTAAGTCTGCATGCTCTTGATTACTTGAATACAGTGCATTTATGTATAGAGCGCAATATTTAATCTGCTTAATTTTCAATAAGATAGGAATAATCGTTATTAGCCCAGCAGCCGACAACCCCTCCATCAACATTGCGTTTTCATTCAAGCCAAGAACTGATAACACTAAAATTAACACTAAACATGTAGTACACAGTACTGCACTCCCCACCAGAACAAGTGGGCTATCGACACTGAATTGAAATTTAGATTTAGTCCGCAAAATACATCGCCCTTGTATTCCATATCTATTAAATATAGCGTTTAGTAATAAAAGTTCTAATCGTATCCTTATAATTATTTGATGTAAGCACGCTATTTCATTCAGCTTTTTATAAATCTACCAAGGAAATCTAATGTGATTAATTCTCATTACCTTCCTTTTCTGTAAACTAATCAGTCGTTATTAAATATATAAATTGCCGCAGTTATCCCTGCCAACCAGAGATAGTGAGTCACTGCCATCCAATCTCTCAGTAAATCCATTATCTTAAGAGGCCTTATATGGGCCTTCGCCTGTGTTCACATTTAGACTCAGCTAGATTTGCCCCACACTGATGATCATTTGTCGGTGCTGATGGGTAATCCTGATAACACATAAAGTGATAAACATAGGGAGCCCCAGCCAATGGTTGCAAGCAATCGTTGAAAGATTCTCGATTTTTGTTGCTTCCATGAATCAAATGAAGCATTACCTCCCTAGCAGTTAATTAACCCAATACAAGATTACCTAAATTAGAATTAACATCGGTTAATTCAATTACTAGTAAAAAATAAACCAAGTGATCAATTTAATGGCAAGGCTTGTCTAAGCTAACAATTAAACATTAGATACTGCATAATTGAGGTTTTAGTATTAGTTAAGAATCATAGGAATTTCACATGAACTTCTGGGTACTCTCCTTAGTCATATTGTCACCTTTTGTGATAGCACAAGATGCCAGCACGCTCATTAAAGAAATCCAAGCATTTGAATCAAAAAAAGACCCAAAGTGCTATGCAACAGCCAGCAGACTAGAAGATTTCATGTTTGGCACCCCTTTATCTCCTGATGCACGATTTGAGAAAAACCAGCTGACTCACCAATTAGTCTTAAAAATTTGGGAAGAAGCTGCCCAACTAAACAAAAATCAAGAAATTAACCCCTATGATATTCATAAAATATTCAATAAAATATTTGTAGTGAGTTTAACCAATAAGGGTCATCATCAACTTACTTTCTCAGATAACTTATCTATTGTGATTCATAAAGATGATGCACGACAATATTCCTCAGTTGCCTATTCTTTAAGATCAATTTTAGCTGCTCAACAAACTATGCTAATGGAAGGGGACTTAAATACCCCTATACTTTCTCAAAAGTCCATTTCAGTATTAAAAGATAAATTAGATCTATTAAGTTTAGCTACATTAAAACTAGCTGATACAGATGCGCGAAAAAACAATCAACATCAAATAGCAAAAGCTAAAATCAGCCAGTACTGGCAAGAACTTACACATCTAAAAAGTATAGACTTCACGCTTAAACCAAACAAAGACAAATCATTACTGAATCAAATAATTAAACAAAAATTATCTGCCTATAAAGTTTACAATAATGTATCTAGTAAAATTTTTGTCCGAAATTTACAGGTATTTTATGCTCGTAAAAGCTGGCCAAAAAATCCTGATGAAGCCGAACTTTTTCGACAATATTTCGCCAGCGCTCTAATTGAATTTACTAAAGGCTTATATTTAGGTGCTAGTGCATCGGCTTTAAATAACAAACATGCAGTTATTCAGGAATCTGATGTATACAGCTATAGTAATGAATATATACCTCATCAATTAAATGAGTATGAAGATGTTGTTTATTTCCCAAAATTAGATTACCTAAATCAAGTTTATCTCGAAGCATATGACATGGATTCATTTCGCGACTCTGGTATTCATTGGCGCTATTTACAATTTGCACTTGAAGATAGCTCTCTAAATTCAGCACTAACAGCAGACCCATTCGCCGCTGAACTTATAACTGAGAATATTGCTAACTACGGGATCTTATTACTACGTACAGCTGGGAAAATTTCTAAAGAAAAATCTCCTGAAAACCAACTAGAAGCAAATGATTTAATTTTAGCCGTTAATAAAATAAATAATTTAATTAAACTCAACAATGAATCAAAAAATATTCCGCAAATTGCTGCTATTTATTCAAGTAATTTAATTTCAGACAATTTAGGCAACAATAATAGCTTTAAAAATATTACTAAATCTGTAGGTATTGAATTTGAACATCGCTCGTCAGATTGGTTGAATCGATTATTAAGAAGTTATTTAGAAAAAGAAGAAGGTGTTGGGATAATTAGTATACCTCCTGCTTTTGGTGGTGCAGGAATCGCATCCGAAGACCTCGATGGTGACGGCGATATTGATTTACTTTTATTAAGCGGTAACGGCAATAAAATATTTGATAATCAAGGCTCTAAATTTATAGATATTTCTGCTTCATCAGGATTTATCACTCAAGGAAAACCAGGTGAACCTAGACAACCACTAATTGCAGATCTGGATAACGATGGCGACCAAGATATAATCATCACCTATGCCAATCAAGCACATGAAATTTTTGAAAATATCGGTAATAAAAAATTTATACGTTTACAAAATTCACCATTAGGTGGGGACAATTTAGTTGGTGGCCCAGCAACGGTTTTTGATGCTAATAATGATGGATTACTTGATGTATACATCACCTATTTCGGTAATTATCCGAAAGGGAAATTACCAACATTATCTCGAAGAAACTTCAATGGTTTACCTAATAAATTATGGATAAACCAAGGAGACCTTAAGTTTAAAGAGCATAAAAACTCAGGTTTAGAAAACAGTGGATGGGGTCAAGCTGTTACACATACAGACTTAAATGACGACGGCCTGCAAGATGTTATTGTCGGTAACGATTTTGGTGTAAATGGATATTATATCAATAATGGTAACTTAACCTTTTCAGACCACTCCGCAAAACTTGGAACCGATAAACCATCATATACCATGGGAATTGGTCTCACGGATATCAATCAAGATCTCATTCCTGATGTCTATATTTCTAATATTGTTACCATGAATAAAGATGAAAGCTATGTATTGCCATCTGACGAAACTGAAATGAAATTTGATCCTAATAAATTAGCCACTATGCGCGTGGTAGAAGCTAATGATTTTTTCATATCCAACCAATCAAATTATCAACAATCTAATTTAATTGGCCGAGGCTATAACTCAACAGGATGGTCATGGGGTGCTGATTTCTTTGATTACGATAATGATTCTGATATGGATCTATATGTTACGAATGGAATGAACGAATTTAACATTTATAGTAACTATATTTCTGACTTTACTGATCAATATGGGAATAATAAAGACGCCTATATGCCAGTATCCGAGAAAGAAACCAATGTATTTTTTGAAAATCATAATGGAAAACTGAATAATAAAACGCAAGGCAGTGGTTTAGATTATCTAGGTAACTCCCGTGCAGCTACGTACTTCGATTGGAATTCAGATGGCAAGCTAGATGTTGCCTTAAGTAATTACCATGGTTCAGTTCATATTTATGAAAATAAAACTAAAAACGAAAACAATTGGCTTGCTATAAAACTAACCGGTTCTATTAAAGCTGGTTCAAATCTTGATGCTATTGGTGCCCGCTTAGTTATCACACTTGAAAATGGCAAAAAACTTTGGCGTGAAATACATGGTTCAGTCGCCTATATGACAGTGCATCCAAAACAACAAAATTTTGGATTAGGTAACAGTAAGCGTATCAAGCTAGAAATTCGCTGGCCAAACGGTGAATCAGAGATACACAAAATAGATGACGTGAATAAAATTATTAGCATTGTGCAAAAGGATCCGGCATGAAAAGCCTTGTCTTATTAATAGCTTTAAGCCTATTTACTTGTTTTGCACATACTGCTATTCCACCAATCAGCAGCAATCCTAGTATTGAAGAATGGCGTTTATGGCAAGAAAAGAGACCTAAAGCAGCCCATTATTTAAATGGACTAAGCTTAAGTCATTCTCCCTATTTGCTTCAACACGCTGAAAACCCTATTAACTGGAAAACTTGGCCCAGCTCAGAAACAAATACAAAATTGTTATTCATATCAATTGGCTATGCATCGTGCCATTGGTGTCATCAGATGAATGAACATACTTTCTCAGATGAACTGGTTGCAAAAGTATTAAACGAGCATTATGAATCAATCAAAGTGGATAGAGATGAGCATCCCAACATTGATTACCATTACCTACAAATACAACAAGCTGTCACAGGCGAAGGCGGATGGCCTATTAGCATTATTGCACTACCTGACGGCTCCCCTATTTGGCTAAGTAGCTTTGAAACAGCTAATGACCTGAAAAAGATCGCTTTACGTTTATCTAGAGTTTGGCAGGTCCAGCCTAAGTTATTAATTTCGCAAGCTAATAATATCAAAAAAATATCAAAATCGAATATAACAAAACAAGCTACTATTGATATTTCTCGCCTTATTCTGGACTCACGAGATCACCAGTTTTTTGGAAAAAATGGGGAAGTGAAATTCCCGGATGAAGCTGATCTTATTTTTATGCTAAATCAATATGAACATAACCCAGAATTAAAATCGCCATTAATTAAGCATCTAAATACTTTAGCTCAATCACCTCTGCATGACGGTGTTAATGGTGGCTATTATCGTTATTCAACCAATCGAGACTGGAGCGTTCCTCATTTTGAAAAAATGCTTTATACACAAGCCCAGTTATTATGGGTATACAGTGAAGCGTATATGCAATTCAAAAATCCGCTTTATAAACGTGTCGCCCAGCGCATTTTTAATTTTTTACAAAACAACATGCTTAATGAGTCAGGCCTTTACACAACTTCAATCAATGCTGACTGGAAGAATATTGAAGGTGGATATTACCTATGGCCTAAATCAATACTAGATGAATTAGGCATTACACAAAACATAGCTAAAATTAATCAAGATCAATACCAGTATTTTGGTATAGCACCTCAAAAACAACTTAAAAAATTACAAAATAATCGAGAAAAACCATTAGAGGACACTAGGGGCATTACAGGTTTAAACGGCTTGCTTCTATGGGCTTTCACCCGCGCACATCGTGCTGGTATTCCTAAAAGCGATAACGCTGCAAAATCACTGGCTGAAAGTTTATCTAAACATAGTATTAAACCCACTGGTGTTAATCGCACATGCTACAACCCATCACACTGCTTAGCAGGTAACATCGATGACCTATCGTACTTAACACTAGGTTTTTCTAGTTACTCAGAAATGGACCAATCATATGGCCGTTTAAGTAAAGGGCTTTTCATTCAACTTTTGGTTCAGCTGAATCCACAAGATCCATTCACAATTGAAGACCATGAAACCATCGCACCACTTTCTGCTGCAATAATGTCAGCTGATTTATTAAAACAAGCAATTCCTTTTGAATGGTTAACAACTAAAACCAATAGCTCGTCTTATCATTCTCAAACAAAACATTATTTGAGCAAATATAAAATTGCTGACTTCGCAAAAGGTCATGGCATACTGTTAGGATTTGTAAATGAATCTAAGGCTAAAATTAGTCTTACACTTGAAAAAGGGTGGCATGTGAATTCTCATCAGCCCATTCAAAATTATCTTAAGGCAACCTACATTTCCGGTATTAATAGTGAAACCATTCAGTATCCAGAAGGGACTCTCATTCAGGTAGATTTTGATGACTCCTTTCTATCTTTATATGAAAACATCACCAATATTGAATTTACACCTCAAGATAAGAAATCAAATTTAACTCTAAACACTCAAGCGTGTAGCGATAGCCTATGCTTACCGCCGGAAAGCATTCCTTTAATAGAAGGAACATTTAAATAAGAGTTATTTTCTATTTTAAGCAAAGGTAGCTACTCCAAAAATTATGATCGTCAATTATCTCAAAGTGCTATGGAGCTACTTAGCACCGCTGAATAAAGAAAAGTATTGATTAGTAATCTACGGAAAATGAAAAAGTGTTTAAATCGAAATTAAATATGTGTATTGAACTGGCTTGTTAATTATGGCTTTCAATATAACGCTTCAAACGTTTTGATATCTAACTTTTCGGTTTTCCAGTTGATTTATACCACCTGCGAATATTCTTTCTAAACACATGGGCTACGTTACCGATCAATTCTGAAACGTGTGGCTTTTGTGCCTCTATTTTAAATTTAGGAATCGTCATGTTCTTCCTGAACGAAGGTTACGCTTTATAACGTAACAGAAAGCTGATCAAGTGATTTACCAAGTTGCTTGGCGATGTTTGCTACTGGCTGCACATAATCTGGGGTTAGATAAGGGCGCTCTAAGGCGAATATTTGATAAATACCTGCATTCAATAGTTCGCGACTTTCTTCGAGTGATTCTCCACTGACTAATAAATTAGTATGCATAAAGCCAAACCACGAGGTCACTAAAATCCAAGTATTTAATGCCACTGATCGAATTTCTTCATCTGAGGCAGATATAATATTAGCGGCTCTTAAACCTATATAAATCGCTTCTGTACGATTAAGGCAACGCTTGAAAAAAATATTATATCGCTTATGCAGGTCGGGGTCGTGTTGTAACAAATATTGTAGATCACGATGTAGAAAGCGGTAATCCCACAATCCTTGAAAGATTTTTTGCAAATATTCTAGTTTGTCATTAACGGTTAGCGCTCGCCCGTGGGGTAACTGGAGATTTTCATCTACCTTGGATTCATATTCTAAGTAAATATCAAATATGATTTGCTGCTTATTTTTAAAGTGGTAATACAAATTACCGGGGCTTATTTCTAAGTGAGCAGCAATATGATTGGTAGTGATATTACGCTCGCCCTGTTCATTAAATAACTCTAAACTGGCTTGTATAATTCGATCACGTGTTTTCATACTGCATCCTAGTGATTATGCATTGACTTAGCCAACTGTGGCACTACGCATGCCTTAATCGTAGTCTTTATTTTTGCAAGCCTATCAGGCTTAGGCAATCAAGAATTAAACCAAACCACACTTATTCCACTTTGAGCTGATGTACAACAAATAAACAGTTGACGTTTAGAGTATTAACTCTAATAATGATTTTGTCACTATAAATTATAATGAAAGGACGAAGTAATGGCCGCTACAGCCGCTCACTTAGAAAATGAACAAGCCCAGATAGCCTACTTAAATAGTGTCTTTGCCAAACAAAAAGCGGCTTATGCTTCATCCCCTTACCCTAACCTTGATCAACGCAAACAAGACTTAAGTAAATTAGATAAAGCTCTACGCGCTTATAAAGACGAATTAGCCAACGCCATTAATCAAGATTTTAGCTGCCGCTCTAAAGATGAAACCCTATTAGCTGAAGTCATGATTACCCTTGAGACTATCAAGTATAATCGCAAAAACCTCAAACAATGGATGAAACCTGAGCGTAGGCACGTAAGCGCGTTATTTGCTCCGGCTTCAAACAAGGTTCACTACCAACCAAAAGGGGTAGTCGGCATCATGGTGCCATGGAATTACCCTATTCAATTGGCTTGCGCCCCACTAGCGGCCGCATTGGCTGCTGGCAACCGTGCAGTGATCAAGCTCTCTGAATTCACCCCAGCTACCAATGAAGTCTTGCAGCGTATGCTGGCCTCTATTTTTGAAGAAGAGCAAGTGGCTGTGATATTCGGTGAAGCCCAAGTTGGGGCTGAGTTCTCCAGCCTGCATTGGGATCACTTACTGTTTACTGGCTCTACTGCGGTGGGCCGCCATGTCATGAGCGCTGCCGGTAAAAACCTTGTACCTGTGACCCTTGAATTAGGGGGCAAAAGCCCTTGCATCATTACCGATAACGCGTCGCTAAAAGGCGCAGCCGAAAGCATTATTTTTGGCAAAGCCACCAACGCAGGGCAAACCTGTATCGCCCCCGATTACATCTTTTGCCCAACACACATGCTGGATGAGGTAAAAAAACAGCTTAAAGCAGCATATGCACATTCGTTCCCCACGTTACGAGACAACCCAGACTACACGGCCATCGTAAACGAACGTCAGTTCAATCGCTTACAAGGTTACCTAAACGATGCCGCCGAAAAAGGCGCTACTGTCGAGCCATTAAATACGGCCAATGAAGACTTCTCCGGTACTCGTAAAATTCCACTGACACTGGTCACTAACACCACGGAGGATATGGTCATCATGGAGGATGAGATTTTCGGCCCGCTACTGCCTATTCTCACCTATGACTCCCTTGATCAAGCCCTAAACTACATCAACGCCCACCCTCGCCCATTGGCACTGTATTTATTCAGCCACAACAGCCAAGAACACAATGATGTACTGAATAACACTCACGCAGGTGGTGTCGCCATTAACGACTGCCTTACTCATATCGCCCAAGACGACATGCCATTTGGTGGCGTAGGCGACTCCGGCATTGGGGCTTACCATGGCAAAGAAGGGTTTCTAACCTTTAGTCATGCTAAGTCTGTACACAAAAAAGGTCGCTTCAATAGTGGCAAATTTATCCATGCACCCCATGGACGTTTAGTACACCGCCTGATTTACAAATACGTGCTTCGTTAATTAATAATAAAAAGACGGCTCATATGAATAGACGTGATTTTCTAAAATTAGGTGCCGCCAGCTCAGCGGCCCTAACCGTCACCAGTCTCACGGCTACTTTAAGTGGCTGTAGTGACTCACTTCCAGCAAACAGCAAATGGCTCATTTTGCGAGAAAGTGATCGCACATTACTAACTGCCATTATGCCGGTCATGTTGAAAGGCCACTTTCCAACCACAGTCAACGAACAAGCGGATGCCATACAGCAGGTATTGTTAATCATAGATGGCGGCCTAGCCAAGTTTGGCCCTCATAACATTAAACAGGTTCAAGAGTTATTCACCTTGTTGAATTTTGGTTTAAGCCGCGGTTTAACCACCGGAGTTTGGAGTAAATGGGAAAACGCCAGTGAAGCTGAAATTGAACACTTTCTACAACGCTGGCGTGACAGCTCGGTAAGCTTATTCAATCTTGGATACAACGGCTTAAATAAGCTGATTGCCGCCTCTTGGTATGGCCTACCGGAAGCTTGGCTAAAAACTGGTTACCCCGGGCCACTCTACCCAGACGTGCTAATCACTAAAAATAATTCGGTGAACTAACATGGCCATTCCAGATATTTTTAAGCAGCGCGCCCAAAGCGAAAACTGGGACATTACTGATGCCGCTCAATTACAGCAAAACCAAACCATAGAAGCCGATGTCATCATCATCGGCACAGGGGCTGGCGGTGGTGTCAGTGCAGAAGTATTAAGCCAAGCTGGCCTTAACGTCGTCATGATTGAAGAAGGAGGCCTATTTACCTCTGACAATTTCAACATGGACGAACTACAAGCCTATGGCGACTTATATCAAGAAGGGGCCGGACGAGCCACCAAAGACGGTGCCATAGCCATCTTTCAAGGCCGCGCAGTAGGTGGCACAACCGTTGTAAACTGGACATCCAGCTTTCGCACGCCTAACACCACACTGGAGCATTGGGGTAAGCACCATGCCGTACAGGGTTTTACTCCCGAGGAAATGACCCCGTATTTCGAGCAAATGGAAAAACGCCTCAACGTTGAAAAGTGGGCCATGCCTCCTAACGCCAACAACGATATCTTAAAAAAAGGCTGTGAAGCCAAAAATTGGAGTTGGGCAGTCATACCTCGTAACGTATCTGGTTGCTGGGACTTAGGGTATTGCGGTACAGGCTGCCCAACCAACGCCAAACAAAGCATGCTGGTCACTACTGTGCCTGAAACCTTAAAAAACGGCGCTAGCCTTTATTATCGTTGCAGCGCCGAGCGCATTGTCTTCTCTGAACACAAAGCAGAATCCGTAGAATGCTTAGCCTTAGGCAAAGACGGCAAAACACCAACAGGGGTTCGCTTGCGCTTTAAAGCACCTCATATTGTCTTAGCGGGCGGTGCCATAAATAACCCCGGCTTGCTGTTACGCTCTGACGCACCCGACCCACACCAGCGCATAGGTAAGCGCACCATGATTCACCCTGTGAATGCCACGCTGGCAAACATGCCTGACACCGTTAACCCGTTTCACGGCGCGCCACAGTCCATCTATTCCGATCAGTTCCAATGGAATACCGACGGCGATATGGGCTTTAAGTTAGAAGTACCGCCGTTACAACCTAGCATGGGCGCACAAATTATCGGATTTCATGGCATGCAACTCACCAAAACCATGGAAGACCTACCGCACTCACAAAGCATCATCGCCCTACTAAGAGATGGTTTTCATGAGGAAAGCCAAGGGGGCACCATCGAGCTAGACGGCGGCGGCAAACCCGTACTGGACTACCCCATTACCGATTACATTTGGAAAGGCTTTCGCAAGGCCTACCATGTTATGGCCGAGCTGCAATTCGCCGCAGGGGCAAAAAGCGTCTATCCAATACATCATGACGGTCAGTTTTACTCAAACCTAAAAGACTGCAAAACCGCCATTGATCAACTGCCATATGAGCTGCACCGTCAACGGATTTTGACGGCTCACTTAATGGGTGGCTGCGCCATGGGTGAAGACCCTCAGCAAGCCGTGGTTAACAGCCAAGGGCGCTTCCATCATGCAGATAATCTCTATGTGATTGATGGCTCAGTGTTCCCCACCAGCATTGGCGCAAACCCACAATTATCCATATATGCCATGGCGTTAAAGCAATCATCAAACTTAGCTGCTAACATTAAACAAGCTTAAAAAAGCATCCATAGTGCTCACTTATGTTGAGTGCTATGGCTAAATTGATTAACATGCCGCCTAAGAACCCCGCCCCAAGGCAGACTTCATGATAAAAGTGATCTATCCCGGTACGTTTGACCCCATTACAAATGGACACACCGATCTTGTAGAACGTGCCGCCCGCATGTTTGACCATGTGGTGGTCGCCGTGGCTGAAAGCCCAAATAAAAAGCCATTGTTTGATCTTGAGCAACGTTGCAACTTGGCTCGCGAAGTACTCTCTCACATACCCAATGTAGAAGTGAAAGGCTTTAACACACTATTGGCTCACTTTGTTAAAGAACAAGACGCACAAGTACTGTTACGAGGCTTGCGCGCCGTATCCGACTTTGAATACGAATTTCAATTAGCCAATATGAACCGCTCATTGGCCCCAGACGTAGAAACGGTATTCTTAACACCTGATGAACGTCATTCGTATATTAGCTCGACCCTTATTCGTGAAATCGCACGTTTAAGTGGTGATGTGAAAAAATTTGTACATCCAGAAGTGGAAAAACAACTACTAAAGAAATTCAGCCGCTAAAATAAAGCGATGAATTCGCCTTTAACATTCCAAGGAGTAATGTATGGCATTAATCATTACTGATGATTGCATCAACTGTGACGTTTGTGAGCCAGAGTGCCCAAATGAAGCCATCAGCGAAGGGGAAGAAATCTACGAGATCGACCCAAGTAAATGCACCGAGTGTGTGGGCCACTATGACGAACCTCAGTGTCAGCTAGTATGCCCTGTTGACTGTATCCCGCTGGACCCAGACAACGAAGAGACACAAGAAGAACTGATGGAAAAATACGAAAAACTGACTGCGTGAGATGTGAGATGTCTTTGCATGATGAGAACCGCTTGTGGCAACACCAGCGGTTTTTTATTACATTACATAAATACCAAACATCGGAAGTAGGATGGCGTTAGATTGAGCGCAGCGAAATCGTAACCCATCAGCTTACGAAAACCCATGGGTTACGCTTCGGTGCTAACCCATGCTACGCACCGCAGGCACAACCAGCCCAAATTTCGAGTTCCTGCTCTAGACAAGGTATCGCCCTTTAGCCCCCTACTAAGCAACATACGGAATTGGTGACTCCGAAACTTTTAAAATATAACGCTTACAATAAGCCGCGAACGAAGTCAGTCGGGGACTGAAAGTAACGAACTTAATTATTTTGTTACATATTTTAGCAGCCCTAATCGCCGCCACCATCATGCCCTGAAAAGCCAGTATAATTATCACTGTCTGGCCCACCACTTCCACCTCCGCTACCAAAAATCCAAATATTATACTTATAACTCCAGTACAACATTGGTATAGGGGGAAGGCACCAGACTAGAAGTAATTTAGTTACTTTAATAATGCTCGATTCAATAGTCCAATTTAGAACATGATTAGTGATCATCGCAGATTGGACTAACCAAAAAACGATAAACGCGACAACAAGCAAGCTTATGAATTTATGATTCTCTATATATTCCATATATTTAACGCTTTGCTAAGCGGTAATAAAATAGCTGGCTATAATTAGCGAGGAACGAGCAAAAGCCAGCTGTTTTTGTCCGTTTAAGCAACTTGTTATAACTTTTCTTTAAGGTTCCGTATTTGGGATAGCATCATATCCATTGTATTTTGCAACTCACTAAGAGCCTCATTCGTTGAGTCCCCTTTACTTTCTATTGATTCAATAAAGCTTTTAAACGCATCAATTTTATGAAATACCTTACTATGATTTTCCAATTGTTCTTCTAGCGAATCTAGATACTCTTTATCATCACTATAAAAGTTTTTTTGCGGAATATGCATCTCTTTTTTGCGGCTTTTAAGATAATTAGTAACTTCGTTGTATTCGCGCCAAGATCTGACAAATTCAATTTGTGCAGCATAATCACCTAACTTTTGTTTTATCTCCTTTTCTTCATTTTCAGGACAGCAAATAACCCGAATTGAATCTAAAGGAAACTGCAAACCACCATTAGCATTATTTACATACCTCCATTCACGCTCCCACATAAAACCTTGTGTATGGGTATTTTCTAATAACGGCATAATCAAAGGGTAAGCCGCAGATATCAAGGACGGCAATCGTTCTTTAATTACAGGGTCATCAATTTCTACAGTATCTAATCTTTCTTTCAATACAATTATGTCATTCTTTAATTGCTCTTCAGCATAAATACATGGGCGAGCTCCCAAAGTTGAAAGAGCACTTTTATCAAAGCCAATTCCATAAGATTGATCATCTCGCCACCTTTTGAAACTTCTATGGCGAAAGAAGTCTAATGCAAATGTTGGCGATTCTGAAAAGCAAACGACTTCAGCATTGTAATGACTCTCCTGACTTGTCGCCTCAGGAACACAAGATCTCAGAAAACCATGATTATCTGGAATGTTATTAGAATCTGGATCTAAAATTGATAAGATTTGTTTCTTCCCTGTCATATGAAAGAGAAAAGGAGACATATCTGGTTTTTCAACAGGGCTTAATTGAAACGTAGGCGTATCTATCTGATAGTCTTTCCATCTAATACCTGATGAAGGTGCACCTAAACTCACAGAGTTCTCCTAAAGTTATAACGCCGCGTTAACCTGCGGAAATTTTGGGGTGACTTTTGGGTTAAAGTGGAAATTATTCAGACACCCATGATAAGAAATTCATAAGAAATTCAGACACCCATGATAAGAAATTATACCTAGTTCGTATAGGCCGATATTTGATCATTCGTACAAACTTCGTATTCACAATCATCAACGGCTCCATCATATTTAAAATATCGGAGGAGTGAATATGCCAAAACCAAGGAAGGAACAGGTGAGCCTTGAGGCTACGTCTTATTATCACTGTGTGTCACGCTGTGTGCGTCGGGCATTTTTATGTGGTTATGACAGCCATGATGAAGTGAGCTACGAACACAGGCGAGCTTGGCTTGAAAATGAGTTATTAAACCAAGCACAAGTCTTTGCCATTGATATTGCCGCCTATGCCATCATGTCCAACCACTACCATGTGGTGTTACACGTCAATCAAAAACAAGCTGAGAGCTGGGATATTGATGAGGTTATTGATCGCTGGCATAAGCTGTACAAAGGCAACGCCCTCAGCCAACGTTATTTAAGTGACCCTAATTTTTCAAAAGCGGAATTCGAAAAACTTCAAGAGTTTATAGAAAAATGGCGAGCCCGATTAATGGACATTGGTTGGTTTATTGGTCGTCTTAATGAAAAAATAGCACGGCAAGCCAACTATGAAGATCGATGCACTGGCCGTTTCTGGGAAGGTCGTTTTAAATCTCAAGCCCTGCTTGATGAAAAAGCCCTCGCCGCTTGTATGGCTTATGTCGATTTAAATCCCGTACGAGCAAAAATGGCAAAAACACCTGAAACATCAGAACATACATCGGTAAAAGCTCGAGCTGAAAATGCGAAACTCGCCCATCAACCTAACCACCCTAAACAACAAGTATCTAAACTCATGCCGTTTGCGGGTAACCCCAGAAACAACATGCCTGACGGACTACCCTTTCGGTTAACCGATTATTTAGCCTTAATTGATATAACAGGCCGAGCCATTCGTGAAGATAAACGGGGCCATATTGAGAAGAACCTACCTGATATTCTCAACCGTTTAGGCATTGAACCTGAAAACTGGCTCACCATGACACAAGAGTTTGAACAGAACTTTAAGGATTTGGTGGGCGAACCTAATATCCTTAATAAAGCGACCAAGTTGCTTAATCGAAAACGAAGACCCGCCTTCAAAAACTGCGAAATGCTTTTAACCTAGGTAACCACCTGAGTTTTCACTGCAAATGCCAACTCAAACGGCAACCCCCTGCCTGTCATTAACGGTGATTTCTACTATAAGTCTTGAAATTCAACCTGTTCGCGTTTTTTAGCCATCCAATCTCACTTCAAATAACAATTTAGATATTTACGCGATCCGTAAATATTTAATGTCGCTATAATGGGTGTCTGAATAATTTGTCATTTTGATGGCGCTTACCGTATTTCTTTTTCTGTTCGGAAAATTTAGGGTCACGACTTCTAAACTGATTATCCGGCACGTAAGCATTAACACCCGATTCATACAGGTATTTCATATTCGCTTCGTTCGCAAAGCCAGTGTCTGCTGTAACGATGGTTTTGTCTTTATAGATATTTTCACTGATATTAAGACGTTGATATTTATCTTGAATCTTTTCAATAATCGGTCTTAATGTATGATGTTCTTGCCCTTCTCCGAAGGCTTGGGCATCAATAATAATCTGGTGCTTCTTATCAACCGTCGCTACGCCATTGTAACCTTGGATTGTGCCTTTACTGGTGGTCATCTTGGCAGATTGATTATCAGTGATATTGCTTTTAACTTCCTTGATTCGCTTGCCTTGCCCCATCCTTGGGTTAGACGTCTTTAGAAATTGATCTATTTTATCGTGTGCTTTTGAAAGGGTTTCAATTGCTTGCTCAGCTCGTTTAGTCCGCTCTTCTCCTAGGGATTCATGCTTATCTATTTTTTTATGTTCACTTACATGATGATTAATCAGTCGCTTTATCTTGGCTCGCTTCTCTTCTAATTCTTTGAATGTGCCTGACCATTCTTTTGCAGCATTAGATGACATTTTACAGCCGTCTATGGCAAACAATTCATTCCCCAGCAAACCCTGTTCGTGACAAATCAATAATACTTGTTCAAATAGATGTTCGATTTCTGAAGTATTACCACTGACAAAAGCAGCAATGGTGGTGAAATGCGGTACTGTATCGCAAGATAATGCTTTGAATATGATATTGGTTTCACAGCACCATTGAATTTCACGGCTCGATGTTATGCCTTTGGAGTACGCAAATAAAATAATTTTTAATAGAATGGCCGGATCATAAGCGGGACGACCCCCTTCATTATTATCGTAATTTGGGTAGAAGATAGAAAGATCGAGTTTTTCATTAATTAAATAATGAACCGCATACTCAAACGTACCGGGTTGAAGCTGATCTTTAAAATTAATCACGACCATAGAAGTTTGGTCGTAGTTGTAGGGAATAAATTTAGGCATTTCCACACCTCCGTATGCGAAGGTGCATTTTATCAAAATTCATAAAGGAAATGGGGTTTTTCTACAGTCTCAACGCCGTGCTAAGCCGGCATGGAACGGAGTTTGTGTTTTGTGCGAATATTTTCCTCGCACAAAACCAAACGGAGTGTAATTGGTCGGCTTGAGCACTTTGTTAGCTGCTTACTCTACAACCTGGAATAATATATCTAAGTTGTCTTTAAAGGTGACCCCATTTACCAACCAGCTATCTTCTGGTTTGTAAAATGTGAGCTGCCAATAAATAGCGTGATTTTGAAATTTATGTACATAGTAATAACGAATGAATGAATTTCCAATGCGCTCTTCTTGCACAAATTCATATCCCGTACTTTTTCCAAAACGCTGATCTACAAGAGGCCACTGTGTAGATATTTGATTTGCCAAACCATCAACTTCAACTTGATTTAATGGCCAATAAGGCTTCGCAAGATCTAGACCTTCTTTGAACTCGGTTTTTACAAAAGATTTAACCATCTTGTCAGCCAAAACTCTTGCATCCTTTGGAGCTTTAAGAGTATCCCCAAATGCGAGTGTTGACACCAAACAAAGTAATATTCCAATAGATTTCATTATTCTCTCCGATGTAATAATCGTTGACAGCTAACAGTTTATTCAACGTCGCATGACGCTTTTTATAGATGACGTGTTTGCCGGGACACTTTACGCCACACTTTCTTATATAAGCCAGCAATCATGAGGCAAATGGCGTATCTTCGTCAATTCCAACCCACTTTTTTTACGTCACAGTAGATCAACCACACAATCGTAACCCATTAATTCTCTTATCTTTTTTACAACTAGCACTTTTGACTGATTATCAGCTTAATCATTCCTGATTTCTGATATACGTCGTGTAACTGTTTATCACCAGATACGCGTCGTACGACGTATATCCAAAATAACTATTAAGGCTTTTTATTCATTTATTTTATTTTTTTGAAACAATTTTTCTTTCAATTCCAATACAGCATAAAAAGAAAATCTATGCATATTATTGATACAAGGCGGACAATAGATAGAGCATCCATGAGTTTTAAAAACCGCTATCGCTTATTTATCACTCCAAGGGTTTATCCTATGCCACTGAAAAAACATACTGTCATTGGGTATCTCGATTCATTCGCTATATGGGGTACTATTTATCGTGGCTGTCTTAATTTTTCGGTTAATTTTTCTGTTAACTGTATCCCGCTGGACCCAGACAACGAAGAGACGCAAGAAGAGCTGATGTGAGATGTCTTTGCATGATGAGAACCGCTTGTGGCAACACCAGCGGTTTTTTATTACATTACATAAATACCAAACATCAGAAGTAGGATGGCGTTAGATTGAGCGCAGCGAAATCGTAACCCATCAGCTTACGAAAACCCATGGGTTACACCCTTAATTTGGCTGTATGCTCACGTTTTTTATCGCTACCGCCAATTAAGATGGCGATTTTTAATCTTGAAAAAATACAAAGCTACGCCATGACCTACGATGAATTCAATCATTTTTGCGGCTCACTAAAAGCAACAACTTATATCGTGCAATGGGGTAATTCTCATTTATGGAAAGTCGGCGGCAAAGTATTTGCGATTGGAGGTTGGGAAAAGACCAATGAACCTGCCTTCACGTTCAAAGCCTCTGATTTAGATTATGAAATTTTGCGTGATGCCAATGGGTTTCGTCCGGCCCCCTATATGGCATCACGGGGCATGAAATGGATTCAACAATACGCAACCAGCCACAATACAGACGAACAGCTTAAATATTATATCGAAGCCTCTCATTACTTAGCTTCCTTAGGTTTAACCAAAAAGAAGCAGCGAGAGCTTGGTTTGAATCAAAGCTAGCCGCTAAATATCAGATGCCATGATTAAGCAAACTAAAACCGCCTTAGCACTCCCTTAAGCACAAACAATTAGCATTGTTTAGACTGTTTCATACAAATTTATGCCAGAGTGTGATTAGATATGCCCTCTTTAAAATGGAGGTTCTTATGAAGGGTTTGTTAACAGCCAGCTCGCTTATTTTTGTCACCGCATTATTGTCATTTACCGCCCACGCCTCTGACACTGTTTTACCCAAAAACGGGGCGGTGGCGTCTGCCCATCCGTTAGCCACACAAGCCGGTATCAACATTTTAAACAAGGGCGGCAATGCCTTTGATGCCGCAGTCGCGACGGCTGCCGTATTAGCGGTTGTAGAGCCTTACAGTGCAGGCATGGGCGGTGGCGGCTTTTGGTTGCTACACGATGCTAAGCAAAACAAAAACGTATTTGTCGATGCCCGTGAAAAAGCGCCACTGAAAGCCCACCGCGATATGTACCTAGATAAAGACGGTAATATTATCCCCAAACTTTCCATTAATGGCCCAATGGCCGCTGGCATTCCCGGCCAAGCCGCCGCATTTGCTCATTTAGCAAAAGAGTACGGTGCATTGCCGCTAGAAGAATCATTGGCCAGTGCCATCAAAATTGCCAAGCGCGGTTTTGCCATTGATCACCACTACATCAAGCTTGCCAACTACCGCCAAGATGCCTTAAACCAATACCCAGATGCTGCCGCCACATTTTTAGATAACGGCCAAGTACCAAAGGAAGGCTTCATTATTAAACAGCCTGATCTTGCCAATACATTAACCGCCATTGCTAAACACGGTTTTGATGGGTTTTACAAAGGGGAAGTCGCTAAAAAATTAGTCAACGAGGTGCAAAAAAACGGCGGCATTTGGCAACTGGCCGACTTAGCAAAATACAACATTGTTGAACGTGGCCCTGTGGTTAGCCAATATCAAGAGCAAACCATCATTAGTTCACCGCCACCTAGTTCTGGCGGCATTGCTATTGGTCAAATGCTCAACATGCTTGAAAGCCTACAACCTAAATTAGATTGGAAAACCCTAAGCGAAGCGGATCAAATCCACTTATTGTCAGAAGTCATGCGTCGCGCTTATTTTGACCGCGCTCATTACTTAGGAGATTCAGACTTTGTAAACGTGCCACAAAGACGTTTACTTAATAAAGCCTACAATCAAAAACTGGCCAGCTCGATTAATATGGAAAAAGCCACAGACAGTAAAACCCTTGGCTCACAGGTACAAATTTATGAAGGTTTTCATACCACTCATTTAAGTGTTATCGACAAACAAGGTAACCGCGTGGCCGCAACATTGAGTATCAACCTTCCGTTTGGGAGCGCATACCTAGCCAAAGGCACAGGGGTATTACTCAATAATGAAATGGACGACTTTTCATCAAAACCCGGTGTACCCAATGCTTATGGTTTAGTGGGCAACGAAGCCAATGCCATCGCCCCTGAAAAACGCCCGCTTTCCAGCATGACGCCAAGCTTTGTAGAAAGTGATGGCCAAGTCGCGATTCTAGGCACACCCGGTGGCAGTCGTATCATCACCATGGTTTTTTTAGGCATGTTAGAACACTTACAAGGTAAGCCCGTTGAAGACTGGGTGAACAAAAAACGTTTCCATCATCAATACCTGCCTGATGTGATTCAACACGAGCCGGATACCTTTTCACAAGAGATCAAACAAGCACTACAAGCGAAAGGGCATCAATTAAAAGATGTAGGCCGTACATACGGCAATATGCATGCAATTTTGTTTAATAAACAAAGTGGTCATGTCACTGCGGCGTCTGATCAGCGCGCGGTTGGACAAGCTAAGGTTCAAAAATAACTCATGCTTGAGCTTGGTTTTTTTATTAAAAAAGTCATCGGCTTTTGGCTCATGCCATTAAGTATTTGCGTGGCCTTGTTAACGGTTGCCGTCATATTATTCTGGCTAAATAAATACCAAAAACTGGCTAAGGTTTTTGCCAGTTTGAGCCTTGTTTTGTTGATTGTATTTAGCTGGCAACCAACTAGCCGAACCCTGTTAGCGCCCATTGAAAATGCCTACCCAACTTTTAATGGTAGTGCCGTGGATTACATCGTGGTATTAGGTAACGAAGTAATTGGCGATAAGCGATTAAGTCCCATTGAGCAGCTATCTAGCAGTGCAAGGGCGCGATTAATGGAAGGCCTACGTATTGCCAAAAAACAGCCTAATGCTCATTTAATCGTGAGTGGATACGCAGGGAAAAACAATCAAAGCTGCGCAGAGGTATACGCTGCCGCCGCTATTACCCTTGGCATACAACCAAGCCGTATAACGGTACTGAGCGAACCTAAAGATACTCACGACGAAGCCATTGCAGTCAAACAACTTGTCGACAATGCCCCTGTGGCATTGGTGACCAGTGCTAGTCATATGGCCCGTGCCGCTTATTATTTTCAACAAGCAAGCGTCAATACTATTCCCGCGCCCACATTCTATTTAGCAAAAGATAAACCTTATATGGATTTAAAATTCAACGCAGATGGTTTATATCAATCAGAACGGGCGGTACATGAACTCATTGGGCAATTATGGCAGCGGTTAAAAAATTAGTTCAAACCCTAAACCATTTTTCTCAGAAGGAAGCAGTGAAATTTTTCCATTGAGGTTTTGTGTTACCAAGGTGTAGACAATTGACAAGCCTAGACCCGTCCCCCCTTGTCCACGTTTAGTGGTATAAAATGGATCAAACGCTTTTTGTTTTTGTTCATCACTCATGCCACAGCCATTATCCTTAAAAATAAGCTGAACCTTATCTTTAACTTCATTTATTTGAATAAGAATTTTTGGCTGTTCCGTCATATTAGCAAACCCATGAATACAGCTATTGCTAACAAGATTAGTAATAATTTGAGCAATGGCTCCCGGTAACGTAGTTTTATTTACATCGTCACCTTCTATATCAATTAAAACTTTTTTCTTTTTTGTTATGGGCACTAAGGTGGTCAATGTTTTTTGTATATAAGTTTTTAAGTTGATATCTTCAAATTCAAAATGATTTTGATCTGCACTGGTTCTTTTAAAATTTGAGATGAGCGTGGCTGCACGACTCAAGTTATTCTCTACTAGATTCACTGCATCACCGGATGTACTTAAAAAATTACGCAAGCCATCCTTGGTGATGGCATTTTGTGAAAAATCTTTATCTAATTTATTTAAACCATCTTTTAAATGAGATGACGCCGTTAGCGCAATACCTAACGGCGTATTCACCTCATGGGCAATGCCCGCAACCATGTTACCAAGAGAAGCCATTTTTTCGCTTTCTATTAACTGGGACTGTAATGTCTTCATCTCTTCAATGGTTTGTTCTAAATGCTTCGTTCGCTTAGCCACTTTTTCTTCAAGTGATTTATTGGTCTCAATTAACTTTTGTTCGTAACCAAACTTTTCACTGGCACTAATAGCGCGGCCAAATAAGTCTGACAACACCCCTGCGAAGACCTTCTCATCATCGCTCCATTGTCTTACCTCACCTCTGTGTTCCGAACAAATAATGCCGACTGTGTCGCCACTATGCCTGATGGGAGTATCTAACATGGACGTAATACCTAATACATCTAGGTAGTTTTCTTTAAATTCAAATGTGGCAGGATGCTGTCCAGCATCGTCTGCCGCAATGGTGCGGGCTTCTTCTAGAGCTTCAAAATATTTGGGGTAATCTTTTCGATTTAAAACCAGATCTTCAACGGTGGAACCTGTAAAGGTATCAAATAGCAGGTAACACGATATACCAGATAATGACTCTTGGAATAACCAGATACCGCAACGCTGGACGTTCAGCCCCTGCATAACAGACTCAAGCACCAAGGTAGCAGCCGCTTTTAGATCCCCTTGATCAAGCACTGCAGACTTTGACACTTTATTGAGCAAGGTTTCTAGTGATGGATTCATAAGCTCCCCAATATTACATAAAGTGTAGCTCTTATATGAAGAAGGAATGGCGCTGGTTTAAAAGGACTGATTCTATAAACATTTTCCTTTAAAACGTCAGGTTTTTAAAACCAACCTCTTTGTGGGCTGGCTCTCAGACTGGTTTAATACTTATGGGAATTTCATCGAAAGGGATTATCTTTAAGGCACTGATTAACAAAGGATGCCGTATATGAAAGCCATGGCGATCATAACCCTTTTACTTGGTGCTACTGCCTGTCATCATCAAACTGTACCTCAAGACACCATGCAGGCGTTTGACCCTGAATTGGTTGAACAAAACCAGCTACCCACTCCCGCAAAAAGCCTAATGGCTGAATTTGCTCGTCGCTATTAAACCCTCAAAAGTTCGCGCACATGAGAGATGGTGAGATGAGCATCAAACGGCAGTGTCCACTGACGGCTACCATCATTTAACCAGCACGTCTTCATACCAATTTCATGGGCACCTTGCACATCATGCACAGGGTGATCCCCCACATGTAACACCTCGTGAGGCTCGCACTTTAACTGCTCAAGGGCATGAAGAAAAATATCATCATGGGGTTTAGGCCGCTCAAAGTGCTCCGCCACCAATGATAATTCAAAGGCATTCGCTAGTGGTGTGAGTTGAACATCGGCATTGCCATTGGTAATAGAAATTAAGCGATAGTTTTGCTTGAGTGCATCTAAGGTTGATAGCACATCATCAAATAATGTGACGTTTTGTCGTGCATGATAAAAGGCATGAAAACAATCTTGTGATAGGGTTTCGGCATTTTTGTAACCTAATTCAGAAAATAACTGTTGCAAAAATACCTGCCGAGACAAGCTGATTTTATTTTTAAGCTGCGGATTTTGCTTAATAAACTGAATTTTCTTTTCTAGAAATTGCTCCCCATTAAATTGCGAAAGCACTCTTGGTGTATGTTCAGCCATCCAATTTTGCATGACGGCTTCGGCATGACGAATCACCTGTGGGCCGCTCCAAAGGGTATCATCCAGATCAAAACTGATCACTTTAATTCCCTTGGGCATGATTTTTTGAATCATAAATTACAACAAGATATCTAAACGGCGGCTAATAATTTCACTGACGTAATCTAAAAATAAAGTATCCATATTACTTTTAAAGTAGTCATTGTCTTTATGGCCTAACGCTAAAATACCTAAATCGTTTTTTAGAAGACAAGCAGCCATGGAGCCAACTGAGCTGTTTTCATGGAAAAATAGTTCCATTTGATCATCACTTAACTGACCACAAAATGCTTGTTTACGTCCAAAGTGGCGCACCAGTTGGTCTTGCATTTCCACCTCGGTAACACTTTGCATAGTCACAGCGGGCACAAACAACGTGATACAAGCGTGGTCGACCTCGTATAAAGCCGTCATGGCTTGTTGCAAGGATTGCTCTACTTCTTCAATGGATTGAGCATCTAATAAATCTAAAGTAAGTTGGCGAGTTTGCTCGAACAAGCGATCATTACGACGGGCATTATCCACAAGGCCTTGAAGGCGCTCATGAAGCTCTTTATTTTTTTCACGCAGAATTTTACTTTGATGCTCCACCAAAGAAACCGTGGCACCGGTTTCGTGAGGAATATCTAACTGTGAAACAATTTCAGGATAGTGACGAAAAAAGTCAGGACGCTGCTTCAAATAAGCCGCCACATCGCGCTCATTTAGCTGACCTTTATCCTGTTTCTTTTTTTCCATGTTGTCCTTCTTTGTTGCTTTTTTTGCTTAACGCATTGTCGGGTTTAAACCCGACCTACATTGTTTCGTTACATGAAGTGAAAGTGCCAAAACCCCAATCAAACACTCACTTCAAAGTTTACGCGTTTGTGAGGCAGTCAGAGCAAGGCAAACAGTTTGCGAAAGACCGGAACGTGCTTTAGCACTTGAGGATCTTGAGTAAACTTTTTAACACCGCTCTGACAACGCAACTCGCTTAAACCTGGATGCGGCCTTCGAAGACTCTTTCTGCCGGCCCCTTCATTATCACATCACCCTCACCATCCCAACAGATGGTCAGGGAGCCACCGGGTAGATTCACTTGAACTTCGTCATCCACCAGCCCCCACTTATGGGCAATGACCATAGCAGCGCATGCCCCTGTGCCACAGGCCAGTGTCCAGCCAGCACCGCGCTCATAAACACGCAAATCCATTTCATGACGATTTTTAATCTGCATGAAACCCGCATTAACACGTTTTGGAAATAGTTCATGGCTTTCGATTTTAGGGCCAACTTGGTTGACGATGTCACTGTGAATATCATCCACCAGCATCACACAGTGAGGATTACCCATGGAAACCGCACCCACTAAGGCTTGGTAATTGCCATCGTTAAATGGCACATCCATTGTGTATTGGTCTAATTGTGTTGGGACATCAAACGGTAAATCACTTGGTGTAAAACGAGCTTTGCCCATGTTCACCACCACGTCACCGTCGTTTTCGATGTTCAGTTCAATGATGCCGGAGTTGGTTTCTACTTTAATAGGGTTTTTAGCGGTTAAGCGTGCGTCATGTACAAAGCGTGCAAAACAGCGAGCGCCGTTACCACACTGTTCAACCTCTGAACCATCGGCATTAAAAATACGATAGCGAAAATCCACGTCTGGGTTGCTTGGCGTCTCAACAATCAGCAGTTGATCAAAACCTATCCCAAACTGACGATCACTTAACTGGCGAACCAATTCAGGACGAAATGCAAAATGCTGAGTAACAAGGTCAACCACCATGAAGTCGTTGCCTAGACCGTGCATTTTGCTAAAACGTAAAAGCATGTATTTGGCCTTATTCTGAAATTAATGTTTCTAACATTAACTGATCTGAAATGGTTTCGCGACGACGAATTAAGTGCACCTTATCGCCATCGACCATTAATTCAGCAGGCTTGTTTCGGGTATTGTAGTTAGACGCCATCACAAAACCATAAGCGCCAGAACTCATCACCGCTAATAAATCGCCAGATTGCAATGCAAGCTCGCGGTCTTTACCTAAAAAGTCACCGGTTTCACACACAGGTCCAACCACATCATAAGACTGTTTTTCAGTCTTAGTGCGCGGCTGTACTTCAACAATACGCTGCCATGCACTGTACAAAGACGGGCGAATCAAATCGTTCATGCCGCCATCGATAATGGCAAAATGTTTGTCCCCATTGTTTTTCAAAAACTCAACTTGGGTAACAAAGATACCCGCGTTAGCCGCAATGGAGCGACCCGGCTCTAATACTAATTTTAAATTGCGACCCGCTAGTTTTGGCAATACCGCATCGGCAAAATCTTGTGGTGTTGGTGGCACTTCATCATCGTAAGTCACACCTAAGCCGCCACCAAGGTCGATATGCTCAAGCTCGATACCTTGGGTTTTTAAATCATCAATTAATGCCAATACACGATCAAGGGCATCTAGGTAAGGGGCAATTTGCGTAAGCTGCGAGCCAATGTGGCAATCCACCCCTTTGATCTCAATGCCGGCTAATTCATTGGCACGGGCATACACTTCTTTGGCAGTGTCGATGTCCACACCAAATTTGTTTTCTTTTAAGCCCGTTGATATATACGGGTGAGTTTGCGCATCTACGTCTGGGTTAACACGTAATGACACTGGGGCTTTCACACCCATATCCACCGCTACATCGTTTAAGCGCTCAAGCTCGGCCGCGCTTTCTACATTGAAGCAATGCACACCCACTGCAAGGGCACGACGCATTTCATCGGCGGTTTTTGCCACACCAGAAAACACACATTTAGCGGGCTCGCCTCCTGCTTTCAACACACGCTCAAGTTCGCCCACAGATACAATATCAAAGCCTGCACCCAGCTTGGCCAAAACATTTAACACCGCAATGTTAGAGTTGGCTTTTACCGCATAACACACTAGGGCATCTTGGCCTTTTAGGGCTTCGGCATAGGCTAGATAGTGGTCACTAAACGCTTTGCGTGAATACACATACAAAGGGGTTCCGAACTGGTCGGCTAAGTCACTAACGGCACAGCCTTCAGCAAATAATTCACCGTTTTGGTAATCAAACACATCTGTCATATCAATTCTTAGCCTTGAGGCTGACCCTCGGTTGTGGTTTCCACCTGTGCTTGCGCTGGCTTAGGCGCGTCTTTAGGTAAATATAACGCCCCTTTTTGACCACAACCGCTTAAGGTGATGGCAGCCAATAAAAACAAATAACGCATGTGGATGGCTCATTAAAAATAAAGGGGTCGATTATAGGGCTTTAACTTCACTCTGAATAGGGCGCAGCCTAGGAATCCTGCGGATTTTCTGGGTACAACTCAGCAAGGGCATTGTTCAAACGCTGTTCAAGCTTAAACTTGTAATCAAGGTAACTGCAAGTTTGCAGAACCTGATTACCGTTGCGTTGGTGCAAGCGGTCTGAAATGGCAATATCTGTAATATAAACAGGGTAGGGCTTATGATGCTGACGTAACTTCACCAGATGCCGCACCAAGGCTTTATAAACTTGATCGCCATACTCCATTTGACTGAAATCTTCTTGGTCACATTGAAGGGTAAAACCCAGCTCGTCATTGGCATCAAAGTCGACCTGTGCGAAGACATCAAAGTAGCGCCCTTGACCCAGCCCTTCTTTGGGGCGAATAGGCCTTAAAGATAACCCTTCTTGCTTACTTGGCAATACCACTTCAAAGTATTCAATATCTCTTTGTTGCACGGTTTCGTTTTCACCGTATCGATGGCGGTTTTGCCTGTATTCCACTTGCCGTAAAAAGTGATTCAACGGATTAATCAACGCCGCTTCGTTGTATATGGGCGTGCGCCATTGAATCAACGAACCCCTTTCATCAATCACATAAATATGCGCCTTCTGCTCTTTGCGCAAGTAATACACTTGAAGGACACCTGATTTTAAATTACTGCAAATTTTATCCATCACTGAGCCCTTTAGGGCGTGACTGTCCAATACAATTTGACTGTAATATTTCTGCGGTTTGGATAATTGCCGAAATAACGCAACGGGCTTTTCATGGTGATAAATAACAGGGCGGCCATTATTGAACTGAATCAGGTGGTATTCACTGCCTATCTGCAACACATAACGACGACGGGCATTAAGCTTGCTCCCATAAAAACAACGTTGGACCTCTTTCATTACCAGCTCCACCCGCTCGGCAATGGCTTTAGGGCGAGTAATACAAAAGCAGTGAACATGAACATCAGGAGGGGCTTGTGTGCTAGTGGGAGGGTATGACATCAAATAATCCTCAATCACCCTCAAGAGTGCGTTTTGCCCCTCGTAGCGGGTTACCAAGACCTCTCGCCAGCTGTTGTACACCAACTGGTCGATTGTTAGCACAAGATTTTCTTTAAGGGCGCTATACCCCAATGAATCAGTGCGATTAGAAATTTTATGAATTCCCTTGCGCGTGTAATGACTCATGGGGTCTACAAACACATTGATATACAAACTAATGAGCCGTGGAACTGGAGGCTCTTCAAAGTGTGCTTCGATGCTTTCGACTAACGGGGTTTGATAAAAGCTATTAATGATTTCTTTCAGTTCGTAATCTTGTCCATGCTGACGCCCTTGATACATCACCACATTGGTGCCTCTGGCCATTACTTTATTCACATGACTCCAAGCCAATAGCTCGATCAAGCTGGCAGACTTTTTAATGGGGTTTTGCGCACCACCGAGACGAGCAATGCCAGTAAACAAACTCCAAGCCATTTGCGGAATACGCCTGCGCACATGTTGTCGGTTAAGGTGTAGGCTGAGTTTTTCTTCTTGAATATCTTTACTAATACCCGGATTTATAAGGTCAATTTTGCCGGGTTTGCGATCAAACGTGGCATAAAGTTTATGTCCCAACAAGGTCATATCTTTGGCCGTTAATAGGGTTTCATTTTGATATTGACGCCCAAACTGGGACAAGAATTTGTAACTGTGGATTAATTCATTCACCAAGGATTTACGCTCTTGGTCTACCGTGTGCACCTGCCACTGCGGGCGATTATCTAAGTGCAGCAGCAAGCCGTCCGGCCAGCCCCATTCTTTAATCACTGGGCGTAAAAAGTCACGTTTCCAATGTTTGCGACGATTAGATTGCCCCATGGGGATGTTGGCTTTGAAATAGATACAGCGGCGTACCAACTCTAGGCGTGAAATTTCATCCCGAGTTAGCAAGTAGGCTTCTAATCGATCGTATAGCAGCAAATAAGGGTCTAACTTGTCTAACTCGGTTTGCTCATTAAATATTCGGTTTTTTAAATCCAAACTGAGTGCACGCACTTCCGGATAACCATTGGCATAGGCTTCGGTTAAAAACAACTTCAAGATAGATTTATAAGGGCTGCCAATGGCTTTATATAATTGCCACATGCCCGCCCCCACAAACTCACCAGCAGGTATGCTTCCTATACCGCCAAAATCCACCACTTCGTCCCTATTAACAAACCCTTGGTCTTGCAGCCGATAGGCAAAATCCTCGTAGTTATCTTCGTGCTCCACAGGCACCAGCCACCACAAGGGGTAACAGCCACATAACAAAATACTGGTGCGATAAAATTCATCTAACAACAAGTGATGCTGAGCACTGCCGCAGTCTTCCCCGTCTAGATCGTTGCGTTCACCGTTTACAAACTTTTGCGCATCCATCAAAAAGAAATGCACTTCAAGGCCGATATTATCGGCCCATTTTTCAATAGCCGTGGATTTCTTTTGCAATACAGCCAGCTCAGGCCCCGTCAGACTTGGCTCATGACACAGCCAAATATCCAAATCACTGCCACCACTGTGACCTAGCGAGCCACAACTGCCCATGATAAATAAACTTTTTATGAATGGTTGCCCACGACGGCGCTGACTATATTGAAAGCCAGTGGTAATGCTTGCTGCAGCTCGAAGGGTGTCTTTTGTTGGGGTATAGCGCGCCACACCACACGGGCAATCCTCACCCACAAAACCCGGCAGTTTCTCATGGTTCACGTGATACAAAAGCCCAATTACGTCCAACAGTACACGCTGACGCTCACTTAACGCCTGCTGGGTACGTTCTAATCGATACTGGTTATAGGTTAAGAAGCGCTTCACCACGACCATAGCAAGGTCTCGATCAAACCCTTTCGCACCTTTTGTCAGTTCTGACATACATAACTACTCAAATATCGCCCTTCTCACCATCCTCATAACAAAAGACAATTAGCGTCATGGAAATAGGCTGTTATAATGGCGCTCGCTGCGCCACCTATTGAGTATAGAGGTATTCTTGGCAGGTATGATTTTCACCTTTATTGGTAATCAGCCACGTTCACTTTTTACCCAATTCCCTTGCTATTGGTAAAGGTTTTTGGTATAAAACGCAGCTCTTTTTAGACGGGGTAGCCGCTTGAACAGTCCGAGTGGCTGAAAAGGCGCATAAACACTGGCCCCGAACGAATTTTTTAATAGTCGCATTTTTCGATAAATCGGGGCATAACAATGGCTAAAGTTTGTCAGGTTACGGGTAAACGCCCTGTAACAGGTAACAACGTATCGCACGCTAAGAACAGAACTAAGCGTCGTTTTCTTCCAAACCTTCAAACACACCGTTTTTGGGTTGAAAGCGAAAACCGTTTTGTAAAATTACGCATTACTACTAAAGCAATGCGTATCATCGATAAAAAAGGCATCGACACAGTTCTAGCTGAACTACGTGCTCGTGGCGAAAAAGTTTAAGGGGTCTTACCATGGCTGCAATTCGTGAAAAAATCCGTATGGTTTCTTCTGCTGGTACTGGTCACTTCTACACCACTACTAAGAACAAACGCATCATGCCTGACAAGTTGGAAATGAAGAAATTCGATCCTACGATCCGTCAGCACGTAATGTACAAAGAAGCTAAAATTAAGTAATTAGTTTTAAATTCTAAAAAAACCGACTCTTGAGTCGGTTTTTTTATACTTGCAGTTAGCTAAAGAGGAAATGAAGAAATTCAATTACCCTTTAACTACCCGTCAGCATGTAATGTACATCGAGCTAAAATCAAGTAATTGAGATTAAGCTTAATAAAAGAACCGGCTTATGTCGGTTTTTTTATGCTTGCAGTTAGCTAAAGAGGAAATGAAGAAATTCAACAACCCTTTAACTACCCGTCAGCACGTAATGTACATCAAGCTAAAATCAAGTAATTGAGATTAGGCTTAATAAAAGAACCGGCTTATGTCGGTTTTTTTATGCTTACAGTTAGCTAAAGAGGAAATGAAGAAATTCAATAACCCTTTAACTACCCGTCAGCATGTAATGTACATCGAGCTAATATCAGGTAATTGATATTTGTTTCTATGAAAAAACTATTTTGAAGTGGTATTTTTGTGCCAGAACTTTAAACAGCCTCTTACGTGCATAGCAAACTGTATAATATTTCCATGTACGCTTCTCATAAATCTGATATCTTCGTTGCGCAAATATTTAGAAGTGATTTTTATAGTACTTCTCACTATTCATAGAACAATAAATCAAACAAGTTACTTAGCTTATTTTTATTTCTAACTTTCTTTAAAGTTACACAAACCAGTTGAGTTAGTTTCATAAAAAGGATTTACAATTATGACGACTACAAATGAACGTCTGCACTACATGGATAATCTGCGTGCAATAATAATGATTATCGGTGTTTTCTACCATGCTGCATTAGCCTATAACGCATCATGGAGCTCAATTTGGTTTTCTGCTGATACCGTACAATCATTATCATTGGAACTATTTTCTGATTTTCTACATGTCTGGCGTATGCCGATATTTTTTGTGGTATCTGGCTTTTTTACAGCAATGCTTATTCAACGGCGCGGCATGGGAGGCATGTTTAAGAATCGATTTCTTCGGGTATTTTCGCCGTTTGTTATTTTTTGGCCTTTGTTGCTGGTAGCCTATTACGTAGCCTTTCTTTGGGCCATTGGAAACATTGAAAATAAATCAGCGATTCTAGAATTAATGGCTATGCCGGGCGCGCCCGAAGGAACAATTTCATTGATGCACTTGTGGTTCTTATATTATCTGATGATATTCTATGTATTAACTTGGGTATTTAGGCAATTGCCTCTAACTAAAATTAAAAACGCCATTGTTGAAATGAACCCACTATTAGCAATTATGGTTTTACCACTATTTCTAATCCCTGGTTTGACTTTGTCGGTAATACATATCCGCGGCTTATTAACCTTTACCCCGGAAATTTGGGGGATTTTATTCTTTGGAATGTTCTTTGCCTACGGCTACATATTGTTTTCATCATCACGCTTGCTGGATTATTTTGATCGTTCATGGCCAATATTATTTATTACTGCCCTAGTCATTTCTGCACCAATGCTTTACATGTTCCCAGCAATAAGTTTCGATCCCAACCGCATTCCCTTTGAGTTCATACAACCCGATTGGAACATACGCATCCCCCTAATTCTATGCATTGCTTACGTTGCAACATTGATGTCCGTAGTGGGTTTAGTTGTCGCTAAAAAAATACTCAATGGAAATAACGGCTTTATGCGATATATGTCTGATGCATCCTACTGGATTTACATTGTACATGTGCCAATCCTGTTAATGATTCAATTTTGGTTACTTGATCAAGAAGGTGGTGCCGCCTATAAGTTTCTGTTTTCATCTTTTAGTACGCTGCTTATATGCCTAATAAGTTATGTGCTTTTGGTTCGCTGGTCGCCTATTGGCTGGTTATTAAACGGAAAACGCAAACCATTATTCTCTAATTAAATTGAGCCAAACCATAAAAAGAGCCTTTCATTCCATGCCAGAACCAGACTCAACTAAAATCATGAGCTTTGAAACGGCTAAAGAGCTAAGCCAGTGGCTTAAGTTAAATCATGCGGTTGAGCGTGAACTGTGGGTAAAGATATTCAAAAAAAACTCAGGTATAACCAGCGTGACTTGGGACGATGTGGTGGTTGAAATATTATGCTGGGGCTGGATTGATGGCGTTAAAAAATCACTCGATGCTAACGCCTACCTACAACGCATCACACCAAGAAAGCCCCGCAGTAGCTGGTCAAAAAGAAACCGAGAACATGTGGAACGTTTGATTGAGCAAAAACGTATGACCGAGTCAGGGCTAGTACACGTTCACGCCGCCCAACAAGACGGGCGTTGGGAAAACGCCTATGTAGCAAGTGAATTAACTGTACCAGAAGATTTTCTCGCAGCCCTCGAGCACAACCTAACAGCCAAACAGTTTTATACAACACTCACTAAATCAAACCGCTATGTAATTGCCCATGGTCTGAGCAGTGCCAAAAAAGCAGAAACCCGAACCAAGCGATTTGAAAAATTCATGGACGCCCTTAACCGCGAAGAAAAACCCAAGTAGTTTTCTATTTGGCTCAACCATAACAGGCCTTTTGTTAAAACAATTTCTATCTAAACAATAGTGTCACTTACAAGCCTGTCACCGCTTTGCCACATAATCATCGCCGTTTAGTCATGTTAGTAGTCCATTATCAGCCCGAAATATGAAAAGGTATGCATGATGAAATTAAAACTCACCATATTGGGTTTGGTGTTTGGGCTGATTACCGTAAGTACTATTGCTTCGGTTGAGCCCTTACCTGTTGAGGTATCTCCCATTGAGCTGGAGATACAAAAACTCACCATAAGTCCTGCAGAGCAAATGCTAGCAAAGGTATTAGGAAACCATCCGCTTGCATTACTGGCCGATTGGTTGCTCTAACCAGTTAGACTGTATTGCTCTACCGTCTACCAATGACAGTTATGGTATAGTAGCTCTTTTTTGTAATGGGCTTTATCAATATGCCTGAATTACCCGAAGTCGAAACCACCCGCAGTGGCATCGCGCCACACATCCAAGATCAATCCATATCTAAACTAGTGGTGCGCCAGCCTAAGTTGCGTTGGCCTATTCCGGATGATTTACCTTGGTTAGTGAAAGGCCAAAATGTGTTGGCGGTTAGGCGTCGCGCTAAATATTTGCTGGTTGATATTGGTAACAGTAAATTAAAAGGTACTTTGATTATTCACTTGGGTATGTCTGGCTCGTTACGTGTAATTAAAGGTACACCCCCTGAGCCATTGAAACATGAGCATTTCGATTTAGTGTTTTCTAAAGATTTAATGCTGCGCTTTACCGATCCTAGGCGCTTTGGGGCTTGCCTTTGGCAAGATGCGAACAACCCAGAAAACGCCTTTTTAGATCACCTAGGGCCTGAACCTCTAAGCGACGAATTTAGTGGCGCTTATTTATTTGAAAAAAGCCGCAAACGCACCAGTGCCATCAAAACCTTTATTATGGATCAGCGCATTGTGGTGGGTGTGGGGAATATCTACGCCAGTGAGTCTTTGTTTTTAAGTGGTATCAACCCCAAAAAAGCCGCCGGTAAGCTGAGTAAGGCCAAATATGAAACCCTTGCCGCACAAATCAAGCAGGTCCTAACCCATGCCATTGCTCAGGGGGGCACAACCCTCAAAGACTTCGTAGGCAGCGATGGCAAACCCGGTTACTTTGCACAAAAGTTAAATGTTTATGGTAGAACGGGGGAGCCGTGTCCTAATTGTGCCGATCCAATTAAACAAATCACACAAGGTCAGCGCAGCACTTTTTATTGCAGCCCGTGCCAAAAGTGATGATGTACTCGCTTTACGCTAAGAAAAACTGATATAGTACAAATCATAATAAGTAAGCTCCAGTACAAGGACACATAACCATGCAAACACTTCGTAGCCGCATACAGCAATTTTTTATTATTTTAACCACCATTTGTATGGTTGCTCTTCCTATGCACAGTCAAGCCGAAGAGATTATAGAGTCTCCATCAGGGACTGAAATGGTTTTAGATTTTATAATTGTTCGCCCGCTTTCTATAGCTGCCACCCTTATTGGCAGTGTTATATGGGTAGCAAGCCTGCCCTTTAGTCTATTGGGTGGTAATGCAGGAGAGGCTGCTGATGTTTTAATACTAACACCAGGAAAGGCAGCTTTTTTGAAATGTTTAGGCTGTAATGTTAGCGGTCGTAAAATTGAATACGAAGACGAGTAATTAAATACTCTTCATAAAGAAAGGCGTCCAATGGACGCCTTTTTATTGTCTGTTTATAACTAATAACCCATTTCTGTAAGTATGTCTTCGTAACCCTGTTGATAATTTTGGTACTTAAACACATAACCTGCATCCAGTAAGCGTTTACATGATAACCGCTTATTACCACGGCGAGTGGCCTCGGGTACATCGTGGTCTGGCTCGACATCACCAATGCGATCTTTTAGCCATTCAAGTATTTCAAAGAAGGTGGACGGGGTTGGATCTGTGGCTATATAAATATTATCAAGAGGCTTGCCGGCCATATCTTGCTCAATTAAAAACTCAAGCACGCCGATACAGTCATCACGATGAATTCGGTTGGTCCATAAATCTGGTTCTGGGTCGCAATGACTGCCACCTTTGGCTTGATTAATTAAGCGAATGCGCCCAGGGCCATAAATGCCGCTAAAACGCACCACCACATGAGGAAACCCACTTCCCGCCAGCTTGGTTTCGGCTTCTAACATTTTACGCCCTGCAAAAGCAGTCGGCTCAGGGGTAATGGTTTCATCCACCCATGAGCCATCGTGATGTGGATACACACTGGAACTAGAAACAAAAATTACTTTGCTTGGCTGAATATGCTGTTGTTTTAATAAAGCCAAAATATGCACCAGCCCTTGCACATAATAGGTGTCGTAACCTTCCTCTGAAAACTCAGGACTGGCAATGGAATACACAACATAATCTAAGTCATTTGGGATTTGTCCAATGAGGGTTTCCATTTCTGACACATCCGCACTTAACGTGGTAATGCCATCTCCTATGGGCTGTTCGCTTCGCCGCATACCCCATACCGTATGACCTTTCATAGCTAACGATTTGGCTAAACCACCACCAATATCACCACTGCCTACGATTAGAATTCGTGCCATATCTACTCCTTGTGATAGAAAGCAACTATCATGCTATATAAAGTGCTAAGCTAACGCTTTGTGCACTATAGCGAATATATGAGGCAATCTAAATCATGACGTTATCTGAACTCAAGTACATTGTCGCACTCGCTCAAGAACGCCATTTTGGTCACGCTGCCGAACGCTGCTTTGTGAGCCAACCTACCTTAAGTGTGGCAATAAAGAAGCTAGAAAGCGAATTAGGCATTAGCCTGTTTGAACGCTCTAAAAATGCGGTAACCATTACCCCTCTTGGTGAACAGGTGGTACACCAAGCACAAGTAGTGCTTGAGAACGTGCGCTCTTTGCAAGATATTGCCGCCGGAGGCAAAGACCAATTGAAAGGCTCACTTAAAATCGGCGCTATCTTCACCATTGGGCCGTATTTGTTTCCTCACCTAATTCCACAAGTGCAACAACTGGCACCTGACATGCCTTTGTACATTGAAGAAAGCTACACCAAAGTTTTACGCCAAAAGCTACGCGAGGGGGAGTTAGACATCATCATCGTGGCATTGCCGTTCAACGAGCCAGACGTGCTAACCAAAGCCCTGTATGACGAGCCATTTGAAGTACTATTACCTAAAGACCATGACTGGCTGAAAAAAAAGACGGTCAGCCCAGATCAATTGCCCGATAGCGATTTATTGTTACTAGGTGAAGGCCACTGCTTCCGTGACCAAGTAATGGATATGTGTCCAGCCCTTGGCAAAAATCAAAATACCAAACTTAAATCATCGGCCGAGGGCAGCTCCCTTGAGACTTTACGTCATATGGTAGCCTCTGGTCTGGGTATCACTGTTTTACCCAAAAGTGCCACTGGTGTGGGGTCATACGCCACAGGTTTACTGGAAACGCGCCCATTTATTAAACCAGCACCTTCACGCACTGTGGCCATTGCTTGGCGCGCCAGTTTCCCTAGGCCAAAGGCAGTGGATTTAATCACTCAAGCGGCCAGTTTATGTCGACTATTCTAGAGCAGTCACTTGGTCACGCTCCTGTGACTGAACTGAAAAATGTGGGTGCCAAGTTTGCCGAAAAACTGGCCAAACTTGGTATTCATAATGTTCAAGATTTGTTATTTCACGTGCCTTTGCGCTACCAAGATCGTACCCGTATTACCCCAATTGGTGGCTTAAGACCCAATGTGGATGTGGTGATCGAAGGGGAAATTATGCTGGCAGACGTGGTATTCGGTAAACGGCGTTCGCTAGCGGTGCGCCTTCAAGATGGCACCGGCACCATCACCCTGCGCTTTTATCACTTTAGCGGTGCACAAAAAAACAACCTGCAAAAAGGTGCACGCATTCGCTGTTATGGTGAGGTGCGCCGTGGGCGTGCAGGCCTAGAGCTGTATCACCCTGAATACCAATTTGTAGATGATGTTAGTGCTCTACCAACCGAGAAAACGCTCACCCCTATTTATCCAAGCACCGAGGGAATAACCCAAGCACGCTGGCGTCAACTAATGTCGCAGGTGGTGACCTTGCTTCAAAAAGGTCGTGCCATTGATGACCTAATTCCAAGTAAGTTACTGCTTCCTTACCAGCTACCTAACTTAAGATCAGCCCTGTTATATTTACATCAACCGCCAGTGGGCGCTAACTTACAGGAATTAGAAAACCACCAGCATCCAGCGCAAAAACGTCTTATCATGGAAGAACTGCTGGCCCATAATCTAAGTTTATTAAAAATGCGCGCCTCTATTCAGTTAGATCATGCTCCTGTGCTGCCAGCATCAAACACCTTAAAAACATCGTTTTTAGCTAGCCTACCCTTCACTCCTACTAATGCTCAACAACGGGTGGTGAATGAAATTCAGCAAGACTTAAGCAAGGGTTTTCCCATGTTGCGCTTGGTCCAAGGGGATGTTGGATCAGGTAAAACCTTGGTCGCCGCCTTAGCAGCGTTAAGTGCACTGGAACAAGGTTTCCAAGTGGCTCTTATGGCCCCCACTGAAATCCTAGCCGAGCAACATTTAAAAAACTTTCAAACATGGTTTGAACCACTGGGTATTTCTATGGCGTGGTTGGCTGGTAAAGTAAAAGGCAAAGCCCGCCAAACAACCATGGCCGCCATCGTAAGTGGTGAGGCCCAAATGGTGATTGGCACCCATGCGTTATTTCAAGACGACGTGGCCTTTGCCAACTTAGGCCTAGCCATCATTGATGAACAGCATAGGTTTGGAGTACATCAGCGTTTAGCCCTTAGGCAAAAAGGCAAAGGGCTTAGTCCACACCAGCTCATCATGACAGCCACCCCCATTCCTCGCACACTGGCCATGAGCGCCTACGCCGACTTAGACACCAGTGTGATCGATGAGTTACCACCGGGGCGCACCCCTGTGAACACTGTGGCCCTTGATCAAAGCCGCCGCCAGCAAGTGATTGAGCGCATTCGTCACGCTTGCGTAGAGGGCCGCCAAGCCTATTGGGTGTGTACCCTCATAGAAGAAAGTGAAGCATTAGAAGCTCAAGCAGCAGAGGTCACGGCTCAAGAACTGCAAACCGCCTTACCCGAATTAAATATTGCCCTGATTCATGGGCGATTAAAACCAAAAGAAAAAGCCGACATCATGGCTGCGTTCAAAAGCGGCGAGACGCAACTACTTGTGGCAACCACTGTGATTGAAGTAGGGGTAGACGTACCCAACGCCAGTTTAATGATCATAGAAAACCCTGAACGCCTTGGTCTTGCGCAATTGCATCAACTACGAGGACGAGTAGGCCGAGGCAGTGCCGCCAGCCATTGCCTGCTGATGTATCAATCCCCACTAAGCCAAGCAGGCAAACAGCGCATTCAAGCCATGCGTGATACCACTGATGGCTTTAAAATCGCTGAGATCGATTTAGACATTCGTGGCCCAGGTGAAGTACTGGGTACAAAACAAACAGGGTTGATGCAAATGCGCATCGCCGATTTACAACGGGACAGCCACCTATTAGACGACATCAAACATTGGGCCCAGCTCACGCAAACACATGCCCCTCATATTGTTGAGTTATTGATAGCCCGCTGGTTAGGAGAAAACATTCGCTACGGCCAAGTTTAAGCAAAAAGCCTTAGTACTGGTTCCCAAAATCTTTATTTTCCCCGTCAAAATCCCCCAGCTTGCCTATAGTTAAATGCATACATCTACGAATGATCAGGCAGTCCAATGACCTTACCAAGTCGAGTACAAAAAGTATTAGATGATTGGCACATTAACTACTCTGTTTCTCAAGCGAGCCCTTCTATGTCCAATGAACCCTCAAGCGACTCCCTCAGCAATAATTTAACTCAATTAGCGATTTTAGAAGACGAACTAGGGCAAGTTCAGGTGATTTACCCTGCCCATCGTATTTTGGACTTAAACAAAATGCAGGCGCAAACCACACGATCATTTACAGCTATGGACCATGCAAAGGTTGAGAAAATTCGCCAAGGGCTCAACCTAGAAGCCATACCGGCTTTGCCTCAAGTGACTGGCTTTGAAACCTTTGTTGACGCTTCCTTGTTGCAGCAAGACGATATCGTCATGCTGCTAGGTAAAGAGCATGAACTGCACATAGGCAAAACCGACTTTCAAACCCTTATTGGCAATGCGCGCATTGGTGAGTATTGTGTGGATATCCCCAGCACTCAAATCCCCGGCGCTCAGTGGGCGCAAAAAGATCAGCAAGAAATTCATCATGCCATCAAAAACTTTACTGAACTGCGCATCCATCAACGTCTAGAAGAAACCTTAGACATGCCACCCATGCCTGAAACCGCTCAGCGGATCATTGATTTGCGTATGGATGAAGACGCTGAAACTGAAGAATTAGCCATCTTGGTAGAACGTGACCCCGGATTAAGCGCACAAGTAATTAGTTGGGCTAATAGTCCCTATTATGGTGTCAGCGGTTCCATCACCAATATCCAAGAGGCCGTGATTCGTGTTTTAGGGTTTGATTTAGTCATTAATCTTGCGCTGGGGTTGTCCTTAGGGCGCACTCTTAGTGTGCCTAAAGCGGGCCCACGAGGGTATCTGCCTTATTGGCAGCAAAGTGTTTACTGTGCAGCACTCATGGCCGAACTATGCAAAACATTGCCCAGAGAAAACCGCCCAAGCCAAGGGTTAGCCTATTTAAGCGGTTTACTGCATAACTTTGGTTATTTGATTTTGGGCCATGTATTCCCACCTCATTTTTTGATGGTGAATCGCCATATAGATGCCAACCCCAATGTGAATCGCTACTTTATTGAGCAACACTTATTGGACATTACCCGTGAGCAAATAAGCTCTAGCTTATTGAAGCAATGGCATTTACCTGAAGATGTATGTCGCGCAATTCGCTACCAGAATGAACCGAATTACATAGGAGAGGACCACATATTAAGCGGCCTCTTGTTTGTAACCTCACGGCTTTTACGCCAACAACAAATGAACGACTCACCATTGGAAGCCATACCCCAATCCATAATACATCGACTGGGTTTGGATATGACTATGGCGCAAGAAGCCCTTGAGAGGGTGATGGACGCCAAGGACGACCTTCAAGAAATGGCTCGGCAGCTGGATCAGGGATAAGCACTAACGGTGTATTTACCAGCTGGCTGCGCAACTGGACAAAATACTCAGTAACAGCCGATGACGTATGATTCACCCAAGGTTTCACGTCTTTAGCCAACTTGGCAAAGCCTTTTAGTTGCTCGTTACCCGTTTGACGAAAACTATAAAAATAAAATGCTGATAACTCACGCTTGAGTTGTACCCACACTTTTTTATTTTGAGCTAACCAATGTTGTTCCACCGCTGTTTCCATTTGCTCAACGGGCACTTGACTAAAACCTAACGCATGGCAGGTTTTCCACAGCTCTTTACGTAATGTGAAATTCAAATCCAGCGACATGGCCTGAATATCATTGACCAATTGTGCGCGCTCTTTATTTGGGGTTTGGGCTTGTAACTTAAAAAAGTATTCCCGAAATGGCTCACGGTTTTCAGGGGCTAACGCGTTAGTTTCTAGTACTTTTTGTTGCGCCCACAAGGGAGACTGCCAAGCCACAGAACTGTCTTGAGCATATGGCTGCAGTGTTTGCAGTAGATCACTGGCGATGAGTTTGCCGTCTAAAAAATTTATTCTAGCGCTAAGCTGCGATTGAATGTTTGGCTCAAGCGCCATCATACAGGCGGGTTTTAGGGTTTTCCAAGACGGTGATAACAGTGTCGAAAAAGACTCTAGTTTTTCCATCGCCACGCCAGCCCACAACGAACTGGACAAACAACACAATAAAACCGCACTCAACCCACGCATATTAATGACCTTTTACTGCATCCACATCGTCTTCAACTAACCCTGCGATAGGATCATTAAACACAGACTCATCTAATTGTTTTTCTGATTTCGCTACAATACAAGAAACCGTTGCATCACCAGTAACATTCACCGCTGTACGCATCATATCTAATAAACGATCCACACCGATAATTAACGCAATGCCTTCTACTGGTAAACCCACTTGAGTCAGTACCATGGAGAGCATCACCAAGCCCACACCGGGTACGCCCGCCGTACCAATAGAGGCAAGCGTAGCTGTGGCGATCACAGTAAGGAAATCCATAGCAGATAAATCAATGCCATAGGCCTGTGCAATGAATACAGTCGCCACTCCTTGCATGATGGCAGTACCATCCATGTTTAATGTGGCCCCAAGAGGCAAGCAAAATGATGCTACCTTGTTATCCACACCTAAACGTTGCTCCGCGGTACGCATAGTGACAGGCAAAGTGGCATTACTTGAAGAGGTACTAAACGCAAATAACTGTACATTGCGCATTTTCTTTAAAAACGTAACTGGGCTTAATCGTGAAAGTGAAACTAATAACGAGGGATAAATAATCAAAGCTTGAATCGCCAATACCAATACAACCGTGAAAAAGTACACGGATAATTCAGCAATAGCTCCAATACCTTGCTTCGCAAATAAGGTAAATAACAAGGCAAATACCCCATAAGGGGCAAGCTTCATTAACATGGTAACCAGCTTTAAGATCACCGTGTTCCAATCTTCAAAGTTATGTCTTAGGCGCTGTCCGGCTTCACCACTATGATTAATCGCCATACCTAACAACAATGCAAAAACTATAATTTGCAGCATTTTACCTTCAGCCATGGCGGAAATTGGATTGCTTGGGAAAATATCGATCATCACCTGTGCAAATGAGCTGGCCTGATTCACGTTCACCGAGGTTTGCGCGGTTAGGTTTGCACCCACGCCGGGTTCAAATAGCAAAGCAAATAACATGGCAATGGATATGGCTACCGCCGTGGTAAACAAATATAAACCCACGGTTTTTCCACCTAAGCGTCCAAGCTGTTTTCCTGAACCTAAACTAGCCGCACCACATACCAGAGACACCAGTACCAAAGGCACCACTAACACCTTCAAGGTAGCAACAAATATTTTACCCACTATAAAAAACAGGCCACCCACCAGCCACTCATTAATGACAGTATCAAGCCAAGTTGACAGGCCAGTCATCCACTGAGCAAGCGCCCCTAATATGATTGCAGCCACCATGGCCATGAGAATTTGTTGTGTTAACCCGTGAGCCTGTTTCATAGCATTACTTTTTGCCTGGTTTTAAAAATTTGGTTAACCCTTGGAACCACATCACTTCAGCAAAATTACCACTGATTACTAAGTCTTTATTTTGAATACCCAGCATAAAGGCTTTTTTATCTTTAGCGGTTAAGATGTTCATAGCCACTTGAGGGTCTTTGAACGTTAAAGTAAATGTAGGTTCTTCAGTTAAACCCGAAGAAGATTTCACCTTACCATCTTTTACCGTGTAGTGACGACCACTGCCACTTTGAGTTTGAATCTGAAACACTAAATCCTTACCTTTAATATATTCCGCACAGGCTGGATTTTTTTTCGCTGACTTTTTCAATAACTGGGCAATAACCCAAAGTAAGAATTTAAACTTAAACATGAGAGCCACGTATTAATAATTTATGAGTATAAGAATGTAACGCGCACAAAGGCGCCGCGGCATCATACCATGGTCATCGGAAGCTTCAATCAAGGAAGGATTGCTCGGCCCTACTTGAAGCAAGGCCGGGGCAAGAGGGCGTTTAGCTGTTTACCGCATCTTTAAGAGCTTTACCCGGCTTAAAACCAACTGAGTTACTGGCTTTAATGGTAATTGCTTCACCGGTTTGAGGGTTTTTGCCTTGGCGCTCTGCACGATGTTTTTGCACGAAGCTACCAAAACCCACTAGGCTAACAGGGTCATTCTTACGTAGAGACTCAGTAATTTGGTCAGTAATAATAGTAATGATTTCAGCGGCTTTATCTTTACTGATGTCCGCTTGGTCTGCCACAAAAGCAGCTAATTCAGGTTTACGCATAATACGTTCCGACTTTCTTATTGTTGTTATTACGCCAGCATAGCCGGCAGTTTCTTGTTCATAGCCATCTTTTCAGCAACACAGTCACCGGTCAAGGCATAACCAAGCAAATTACCACTTGTGTCCTTAAAAAGTGCTTTAAAATGTGGCGATTGACCATGAATTTCCCACTCACCTTGGACGTTTTCCGCCGCAGGGCAGGTTACGATTGGCAAGGTTGGGGTTTTCACCATAACAGGCATCACTGGATATACTACTTTAGTGGGTGTACCCGCTAGAGTTTTAGCCAAGGCCCGAGCGCTATTCATCAACGGCAACACATAAAGCAAATTCAAACCATCCACTTCAGCACAGTCACCTAATGCATAAATATTTCCATCGCTAGTTTGCAGGTGTCTATCTACTACGATTGCACGATTCACCTCTAATGCAGCTGACTGAGCTAACGCGACACGGGGCTTTAAACCCACTGCGCTTAAAATAACATCGGCGGTTAATTGAGTGCCATCCGATAAATTAGCAGCATACTGATCCCCTTGCTTTTCGACCGAGGTCACCGCTTTTTCCAGATGTAACGTCACCCCTAGCTGCTCAAGAGCAGGTATTAACGCTTCGCCACATGGCTGAGGCAATAAGCGCGATAACGGTTGAGCATCTGGTGCAACTAAATCCACCTCATAACCTGCACTGCCTAAGTCATGTGCGTATTCGCAGCCCACAAGACCAGCACCGAGAACTAAGACACGATTTTTGCCCTGTACGGCGGCATGAAATTGCTGATAATCCATCAGGTCATTCACGTGATACAAATACTCAGCGCCATCAATTGGCAATTGAAACGGTTCTGCACCTAGGGTCAACACAAGGTCACTGTATTCTAAAGCTTCATTCCCCAGCATTACTTGCTTTTGCGCAGGGTTAATCGCAGTAATGGTTTGATGTGTACGAATCTCACACTTAAGCTGTTCCGCCATGGCGCCCGCATCATTCATGGCTAAACCATCGGCATTTTTGCCCTTACTAAAACCAGTACTTAACATGGGTTTAGAGTACTGACGACCATCATCAGCGGTAATCATCACCACTGCACGCTCGGCATCCGCTTTGCGAAATTCTTTTACCAAGTTATAACCAGCTAAACCGGTTCCGATGATCACAAGAGGAGCTGTCATAAAGATGCCTTTATTATCTCATTACGCAAAATGCTGGATGTGAGACGAAAAACGCTCAAATATTTATCCAGCCATAATACAGTTTATCGAGTTAGAAGTGTCGCTTGAAGCGTGACTGACGATAATCTAGCCCGGCAAAAAGAGTCCAATAGAAGGCGTGTATAACTAATACATAACGACTACAAGACTCTTTTTAACAAAGCTAGGTTAAGTAAAGTAGCTTCTTTGGATTTTAAATTTCGATCATCTCGAAATCATCTTTGCCAACACCGCAATCTGGGCACAACCAATCTTCAGGAATATCATCCCAACGGGTTCCCGCCTCTAGGCCTTCATCTGGGCAACCTTCAGCTTCATCGTAAATCCAACCACATACAATACATTGCCACTTTTTATAATCTTGAGCCATGATAGCCTCCCAACTTTTTAAGGGCCGAACCTTACCCAAAACTGACGAACGACACAATTAATCCAATGCTTATTAAGCTAAATTCACACAGTGCCGTCCCTTGCAACTTGATTTCCAATGGGGTTTGGGCCATTGTGCGGCGGATATTGTTTAAGGCATCAGCATGCAGTTAGCCCTTTCACCTCAATTTGCGTTACAACCTTGGATTGGCCTTTCTCCAATTCCTCATAGCGTGGTAAGTGGCCCTTGGCGTCATTGGTTATTAGATGCAGGTTCTCTTACGCAAAATCTTAAAGAGCTGGCTCCGGGGCGTTTCAGTTTGTCCTTGATTGACCGCCGCTTTGCAAGCCCAACGCTTTCTGAAAGTAATGCCTTGCATATGAATTCAAGACAAGACGCCTATATACGTGAGGTTGCCTTGTTCATTGATCAGCAGCCACAGATTTTTGCCCGTAGCATTATCCCAAGACGCACATTAACCGGCCATGAACGCCAATTACTCACGCTCAAACAAAAACCGTTAGGTGAGTTTTTATTTACCCATAAAAATATGCGCCGCGGCCCCATTGAAATCAAACGGGGCTTTTTAAACGGAAAGCCCGTATGGGCCAGACGCTCCGTATTTTATGTGAACCACAAACCCTTATTGGTTTGTGAGTACTTTCTGCCAAGCCTGCTACAGGTTAAAGCTGTTTAAGGTTAGAATGGCACCACTTCGACACGTGGTACAACAATGAATTGGTTATCTGATCGCTTTCCTAAATTGCCGTTTTATATTCAACTCATGCGCTTGGATAAGCCCATTGGTATTTATTTACTGTTGTGGCCAACCCTATGGGCGTTGTGGATTGCAGCCGAAGGGCGACCAAGCATTAGCAATGTGGTGATTTTTATTTTAGGTGTGATTGTCATGCGCAGTGCAGGTTGCGTTATTAACGACTATGCCGACCGTCACCTAGATGGCCACGTTAAACGCACTCAGCATCGTCCTCTTGCCCAAAAAGTCATTTCAGAAAAACAAGCATTAGGCCTCTTTGCCGGCTTATGCTCCAGTGCTTTCATCTTGGTATTGTTTACCAATGAATTTACCCTGTATCTGTCGTTTGGGGGCTTAGCATTAGCTTTTTGTTATCCCTTTATGAAACGCTACACCCACTTACCACAAGTGGTGCTGGGTGCCGCCTTCGCTTGGGCAGTGCCAATGGCGTTTGCTGCTGAACAGAATGCATTACCCGACGTGGTGTGGCTGATTTATACCGCCACCGTCACTTGGACTGTGGTTTACGACACTCAATATGCCATGGTAGACCGTGATGATGACTTAAAAATTGGAGTGAAAAGTACCGCTATTTTATTCGGCGAAGCCGACAACATGATGATTGGCGTATTGCAGGTATTCACCCTAATTAGCTGGTTAATGATCGCTTCTAAAATTGCCGCCACTTGGCCTTTGTATCTAGCCATTGCCATCAGTGCCGGTATTTTTGTCTACCATCAATTTTTAACTAAAAACCGAGATCGGGATTTGTGTTTTAAAGCGTTTTTACACAATCATTGGGTCGGTGCCACCTTGTTTGCGGGCTTATTTTTACACTATTTATAAAAACTTACGGCCTTAATTGATATGCATCTTATGCTATGTCACATATCTGTCATACTTACGTTGTGTAATATGCTTGTCATTATTTAGAAATTTAGAGCAACCTCTATGAAGCAGCAGGGAAAAAAAATCCTCATCGTAGATGACGAAGCGTCCATCCGCGAAATGATTGCCGTGGCCTTAGAGATGGCCGGTTACGAGTGCCTAGAAGCCAGTAACACGCAAGACGCATACAGTATTATCGTCGATGAAAGTCCAGAAATGGTTCTACTTGATTGGATGCTACCAGGTACCAGCGGCTTAGAATTTGCCCGCCGCCTAAAGCGCGATGATCGCACCAACGAAACCCCTATTATTATGCTAACCGCCAAAGGCGAAGAAGATAATAAAATCTTGGGCCTAGAAGCCGGTGCGGATGATTACATCACCAAGCCGTTTTCACCTCGTGAGTTAGTGGCACGCCTAAAAGCGGTATTGCGTCGCAGTACCCCACAAGGTATGGAAGACCCAATCTCAGTTGAAGGTTTAATTTTAGACCCTGTTTGCCACCGTGTTAGTGCAAACGAGGCACCACTGGACATTGGCCCTACTGAATATCGCCTTTTACAGTTTTTCATGACCCACCAAGAGCGTGCTTATAGCCGAACTCAATTGCTGGACCAAGTCTGGGGTGGTAATGTTTACGTTGAAGAACGCACGGTAGATGTGCATATTCGTCGCTTACGTAAAGCTTTAGGTAACGAATTTGAACATTTAATCCAAACCGTTCGTGGTACAGGCTATCGTTTTTCTACCAAGGCCTCTTAACGTTCATTTGTATTTGTTTGGTGTTGTACTTATATGAAGCATGACTGGCGCTCAGCTATTCGTCGTTTAATTTTCAGCCTAGCCTTGGCGTTTGTCGTTGGCTGGCTTTTCAACAAGCTGACACTTGCCATCATGCTAACCCTTGCTGTGTACCTAACATGGCACTTACACCAGCTGTATAAGCTTCAACAGTGGCTCACTTCTCGCGGCGCAGATGAACCCCCAACCAGTCACGGGTTATGGGGCAGTATTTTTGATGATGTGTATCGTCTACAGCATCGCCATCAAAAGTCTAAAAACAAATTAAAAGCCATGCTTAAACGGGTTCAAGATAGCACATCAGCCTTGAAAGACGGGGTTTTGATGGTAGATAGCCATGGTAATTTAGAGTGGTGGAATCAAGCTGCCAATGCCCTATTAGGTTTGCAAAATAGCAAAGACATAGGCCAACCTATTACCAATTTAGTTCGTAATCCTGATTTCAAAGCGTACTTTGAAAAGGCCCACTATGAATCCCCTTTAGAAATGGCCAGCCCCATTAACCATGACGCAGTACTGCAATTTCACATCACCTTGTTTGGCCGTAAAGATCGCTTGATTGTGTGTCGCGACATTTCTCACCTGCATCAACTTGAGGCCATGCGCCAAGACTTTGTAGCCAATGCCAGCCATGAATTACGCACCCCTTTGACCGTCATATCTGGCTATTTAGAAACCTTTATTGAATACAAAGAGACACTACCCGCCCGCTGGGGCCGAGCACTCACTCAAATGCATGAGCAAAGTCAGCGCATGCAGAATTTAATCAACGATTTATTAGTGCTAAGTCGTTTAGAAACCAGTAATGCACCGGATCAAACTCAGGTAAACATACCTAATTTACTATCAGCATTAGTAGCCGATGCAAAATCCCTAAGCGGCGACAAACAACATAACATTTTGCTCGAATGCGAAGATGTAAGCTTAATCGGTACCGATACTGAGCTATCCAGTGCTTTTGGTAATTTAATATTTAATGCGGTGAAATACACCCCAGCTAGTGGCGAAATAAACGTGAAATGGTGGCAAGACACCACAGGTCTGCACCTTGAAGTAAAAGACAATGGTTTAGGTATCGACCATAAACACATTCCAAGACTAACTGAACGTTTTTATCGCGCTGACCCTAGTCGTCACAGCGATACAGGGGGCACAGGCTTAGGTTTGGCCATTGTGAAACACACCCTGTTAAGACACGATGGCCATCTGCATATCAGTAGTGTATTGGGTAAGGGAAGCTGTTTTACCTGTCACTTTCCTGCCTCTAGAAAAGTGACCAATGCAAAAGTCATTAACGGCTAACGGACTTTTGCTACAAATTTAGACAGTGCCGCGAGTTTTTCCGGGTCCTCATCTTCGTATCGTACCTGCATATTAAACATCTCAGCATCGATACGTTTATCGGGTGAGATGACCGCACACACAAAGCAATTCACTCGCGCTACTATGTCTTCTTCTTTGCTGACAATATCCACCACCACTTGATCAAATAGCCTAGGCACCCCTTGCTCGCGCTTAACCACCAGCAACATTTCATTGAGATTAATGTCTTTAACAATGCACCTTAGCTCTTGGCCATCTGCGGTACGCACATGGGCCAAGGCCATGGTTCTATTGGCGGCTTTTTTCGGTTTTTTTGCACTTGAAACTAACTGAGCCGAAGGCGCAGCGCCTGCTAATAAACTGGCGGTTCCTTCTGCCTTCGGTGCGGCTTTTGGCTTTGGTGTTGCACCGCCAGTTAACAAACTAGCATTATCACTGCCTTGCTGAGCCTGTCTTGCGGTCTGTAATGGGCGAACTTTATAAAACTTGTAGATTAATCTGGCTAATTTAGTACCAAGCTGCTCATTGCTAAATGGTTTGCCAATATAATCACTGACCCCGGCTTCCACCGCCTTAACAATATGACTCTTTTCTGAGCGGCTGGTGATCATTAAAAAGGGGACTTTTTCGTAACGCTCTTCGGTACGCATCCACTGTAAAAGTTCAAGGCCGCTCATATTGGGCATTTCCCAGTCACATAGCAGAACGTGATAGGTGCCAGACTTCATTTTAGCTTGTGCTTTAAGGCCATCTGCCGCTTCATCGACTTGAGCATTTGGAAATTGGGCGCGTACGGCTTTTTTAACCAGATCCCTGATGAAGGTGGCATCATCTACCACTAATATATTCAGCGCCTTCATGGCCACTCCCAATAAAACCCTTAGTATCAGCCTAGCACACGATTAAGCGCTAACATGGCGCTATAGCTATTTGATGGTGGTTGCCACCAGCCTTAAATGGGTCTCGCTGACCCCTAACTGCTTAAGCCCTACGCCTCTAAACTGTAAATCATGGGTTACTAATGAATGCATAGTATCTATCACGCTGGGGGCGCAGCCTAATCCTAGATATATTCCCTTTATGACCCCTTTTGGTAATCGGCTATATACAACCCCTTCTTTGTTTTGATCTAAGGCTGAGACTGGCCGCACAAGGCGCCTTTCTCGTTCATAGGCAAAGTGCTCTGGCCGTCTGAATAACGCAGGGAATGGGTTCTCCTTGCAGGGGGCTGCTGGGCGTGAGTCATCATATTCAAGGGCTTCAAATATCTGCGGCTTTTGATTAAAGCTGGTGTGTGAGAAATATTCATGGCTAGGGTCTAATTTAATAGCGATGCACTGGTGCTGACAGCCAACCGACTCCCACAATCCTTGTTGATGAATATTGTCAAATAAACGAATAAAACCCACTTTTTCATATACGGCTTTTACAGCAACACTTGATTGTACTTGGCTGGCAAGCGCCTGTTGGTTTAATTGCTGCTCGATTTGCGCTCGATTTTGGCTTGCTTGTTCTAAATAATATTCAAACGTCACCATGGATTTAATATGTGGCTCTAGGGATTCATAATTTTTGCCCATGGCCGCACTGAATTCACTATCACTTAGAGGCTGCTGACTAACCGGACGGTGAACTCGCTTGTTTTCAATAAATGGGTCATTAAGATCATCTATTCCATTAAAAACCAACCTAAGTTGTTTTAAAAATGGCACATGATTTGGGTGAATAAATGTATACATAAGGCATCTATTATTTTTCTTTAAGTGTAGTCCTATTCATCCGTTTAACCTTAGTAAGCTTATGCCACCCCTCCTTGTAAGAGATATCCTACAAGACCTGTGAGATATCAAGTGAATATGATAAGGGAAATAACCGTTCACTTTATCTAGGCCTTCTAGAACCCCTATAAAAACTAGGTCTCTCGCTAAATCATGTACTTACGTGCCTTTTTATTACTTTTTAGCATCAGACAAAATTTGTATTTTTGGTAAATTAGATCGTGTTCAGGATGAACATAAAGGATGAAGGTAACGGATTTACCTGTTAACACGGAAGTGTGACAAAGGACTGACAGACCGCTATTGGAAGGTGGACCTAGGGTGCTTTGGCAGGAAATATCTAGGATAGATTATTTCCTGTCACTTTAACTTCACCCTTTTTTAAAAAGAAATACAATCGAACGGATTATCGATTAGCAAACAAATAAAATTCGGGGAAGAATTTTGTTTATGCTACAGCCCCTTCAGGATGAATGGGAATCAAAAATGGATTTTTACTATTTAAATCATGGGCTTTTTGGATAAAGCCCATTTAGGAAAACCAAGGTCGGTTACTGGATCAAGATGATCCGCTAGGAAGCCAATCACGGATGACATTTCAGCAACGCAAGATGCGGACACTACCAAGGATTGGTAATTGCTGAAACCCCTTTTGTTTCACCTCTTACAATTACCACAAACGATTTAACCACATAGCCAAACGCCAAGCGCCTTTAGCCAATTGCATTTGTATCGTGCTATCCGCTTGAGCTAAATACTCTTTTGATAATGGTTGATTCTCTTGGGCTTGATAAACAAAAGTCATGACCAACTCATGGCTCTCTTTTGCCCACCTCTGTGGACTGAGCAGATCAATATCCAATGGGGTTTCTAAAAGCCTATGAGTTGCAGATTCTAAATCTTTATCAAAGCGTTTAACCACTTGGTTATCCCAAAATTTATGTAAGCTCATGGACTTTTTATTGTATTTTATCTTGTACCAGTTACCGCCTCTATCTTCATATAAACCCGCATGTAAAGGTTGATGAATATCCCCAAATAAATGAACCAACATTTTCAAGGCCACAACTTTTTCACTATCGGTTCCGCTTTTAACTTTTTGCGTAAAGCGTTTAATCGCTTCAACAATGCAAGCGTCTTTTTTGCAATCACGCTCACGTTCATAGCTCACTGCATCCTTTGGCATGTTCACATAATGCAGAGGCTTTAGATAATCAAACTCTGAACGACTTTTGATGTGATCCGCCCAAACACTGGCTTGCACAAACGGCACTTTACCCGCACCTAAGATACGCTCTACATTGTGCTTAGCATCAGGCGTTAATTGCTCCCAAGCAGCCAACGCCACTAATTTGTGGCCATAATCTGAAAACGAAAATGCCCACTGAGAAACAGACACACACAGAATAAAAAGAAGTGATTTCATAAGGCCGTTTTTATTTGTACAAATGGGCGTCAGTATAAGCACAGGAAACAACCGTGAAAAGCATTAGCCCTTTTTATGAAACCGTTCAGCCAATATGCCAAGCATCACAAACGCACAAAACATCACAGGAGCAAAAAGCGACCTAGGTAATTGCAGCATCAACATATGCACTTGCGCAGACCCTCACACAGTTAGAGCCCCATAACCAAGAGTACAAAGCACCACAAAAGCAGATATTCGAATTAAAAATGGATAGGGCTTAACGAATACCCTCAACGTTTTATTAATGGCATCACCATAAATCACCAACAACGTTGCCACAAACGCCACCGCCATTTGCATACTGTAAGGCTTAAGCCATGCACCTGCCTGTAATAAAATGTCATTCAACCAAGCCATTTTTCACTCCTTTAAATTTAGTAAACTGAGATTAGATGATTTAAACAATCGAAACCCCTTCCTATGTTTCGTTTTGTAATGAGCATTTATTGACGCTTTATATTAGCGATTAAAACAAAGGCCATAACCCTTTATTCTCAAAGGTATTTTTAATAAATCACCTGAATTTACAAACAGTAATGGATAACCAATTTTTCAAATATTGATGGCTCATATTCCCCATTAATATAGCCTCCCCCTCGCTTACCATGAGAGCTGTGTCACACTTAGACCTATACATAACTTATGAAACGGACTGTTTACATGACGCAGAATTATCGCTTGGGGGAACTACTAGTAAGACGAGGAGTTATCTCTTCGGCTCAGCTTAATGATGCTTTAGCGTTTCAAAAGACCCATCACATAAATTTAGGCCAAGCCTTACAACGCTTACGCATGGCAAACGCCATACAAATTCGCTTTGCATTATTTAAGCAACATTGGTTACGAGCATTTGCTACCAGTGTTTCATTGTTTATTGCCCCGTTTTCACAATGTTATGGTGATAATGAGTCCATCGAACAACTGCCAGAATACAGCTTAACCCAAGTAGCCCAAGTACCTTGCGCCGCAGAATCTAGCAATACATATGGATACAATCAGATTTCAGACACTGACTTTAATGCCGTTGAAATAGCCAGTACGGCTATTTGGTATTTATCTCAAGGTGGGATGGATAGGGAAGCCTTATCTAACTCACCCGTTCAGGTAAGTTTAACCAGCCAAGATCTTGAAGAGGGATTATCAGTGAATGTGAGTATGCGGTTTTAAACCGCCGCATGTAGGTCTGTAGTGGTCAACTAACTTTAGACACAGGTC